>JALVAI010000228.1 GCA_027011235.1 Desulfobulbaceae bacterium | reverse complement strand
TATGAAGCCCATAATAATGAAACTGGACGTTATACTTCGGAGCCCGTTATTTCCAGTAATAGAGGGCGCGGTCTTGGAGGACAGCCTCGATTTCAAGGAGGCGGTTGTATTTTGCCAACCGTTCACTGCGACAGGCGGACCCGGTTTTCAGGTGACCGCCGTCCATGGCCAGGGCAAAGTCGGCCAGAAAGGTGTCCGCCGTTTCACCGGATCGGTGGGAAATAAGGTAGCGCCAGCCGTTATCCCGGCACATGCGTACCGCATCGATGGTTTCGGTGACCGTACCGATCTGATTGAGTTTTATCAATGCTGAATTGGCGGTCTGTTCTTTAATACCCCGGGCAATAAATTTGGTATTGGTCACGAAGATATCATCGCCGATGATTTCAAGCTTTTGGCCAAGTTTTGCGGTAAGGCGGGCGAATCCCTGCCAATCGTCTTCGGCCAGCGGGTCCTCCCAGAAAACTATGGGATAGTCGCCGGCCCACTTGTCAACAAGAGCAATCATCTCATCGCTGCTCATCTCTCCGGCCCCGGACCATTTCAGGTCATAGCGACCTTTACCGGATGCAAAGGAGGTTGCGGCGCTGTCGATACCAATGGCGATATCCCTGCCCGGAACATATCCCGCTTTTTCAATCGCCTCGAGGATCAACTCCATTGCCTCTTCATTGCTATCGAGATTAGGGGCAAATCCCCCTTCGTCCCCAACCGAGGTGGCAAGACTCCTGGCGGAGAGAATGGTTTTCAGCGCATGGAATGTTTCGGCCACCGAACGCAGGCCGTCGGCAAAATTTGGAGCACCGATGGGAACCGCCATGAATTCCTGAAAGTCT
Organism: Desulfobulbaceae bacterium; assembly: GCA_027011235.1. Taxonomy (GTDB): domain Bacteria; phylum Desulfobacterota; class Desulfobulbia; order Desulfobulbales; family Desulfobulbaceae; genus DRLX01. The sequence continues at coordinate 1,601 of JALVAI010000228.1, read as the reverse complement.
ACACTGTTGTCGGCATGTTCTCCGCCGTTGAGGATATTCATACAGGGGACCGGCAGACGCCTGCAACCGGTACCGCCGAGATAGGTGTACAACGGCAGGCCCATGGAGGCGGCAGCGGCCTTGGCAGCCGCCATTGAGACCCCGAGAATGGCATTGGCTCCCAGTTTTTCTTTGTTCGGGGTGGAGTCAAGTTCGATCATTTCCTGATCAATGAGCGATTGATCAAGGGCATTCATGCCGGTAACCATGGGTCCGATCTCCTCGTTGACATTGGCAATGGCATGAAGGACGCCTTTGCCTCCGTAACGGTTGCGGTTTCCATCGCGGAGTTCGATGGCCTCATTCTCACCCGTACTTGCACCTGATGGTACCGAGGCCGAAACCCTGGTGCCGTCTTCCAGTTCCATCAGGACCCGTACCGTCGGGTTGCCCCGTGAGTCCAGAATTTCCAGGGCATTAACCGATGTTATTGTTGTCTTCATAGTTGTATCCTCGTTGCCGGTTTTTGATCATGTCGTTGCGTTTCCGTTACTCCTTCAAGTACAAGGTATATCTTCATTGATAAACCGCAAGACAGTGAGGGTGAAATTCAGAGGATAAAAAGGCAGTATTTGTTGTTGAGAGTGGCTTGAAAAGGCAGGGCAATGACTTATTGTTTAAGCATAAACCCAAAACCTTTTCCGATACCCCACATGGCTGGACCGGAATATCAGGGGATAATAACATTCCAGGGGAAAAATTTTTACACAAATCAGGACAGTTGTCCACAAGGAGGCAAAAACATGGCAAAAGTACTTACAGCTCGTTATCCAGGTGACATTACAGTCAAAAACGTTGTTGATGATCTCGTTAATATCGGCCTGCCGACGGAAAAAATACTTGCCGATGAAGAGGAAAAAATGGTGAAGGTCATTGCCGGAGCCGCCATTGAGGCGGAAATTGAAGAGGTGTTGAAACGGCATAAACCCGACGAGATCAGCATGCACAGCCTTAAAGAGAAAAAGGTGGCGGAGACATTGACCGCAACCTATGAATCCGCTGATACCCTGCAAAACGTTGTTGATGACCTGATCAATATAGGACTGCCGGCGGAAGAAATTTTTGCTGATAAAGAGAACCGGATCGTCAAGGTGATTGCGCCCAAGGTGATTGAAGCGGAGATCAGGGAAGTGATGAAACGGCACGACCCCATCCGGGTTGAGTAGAAACAGAAAAGCGCGCCAGGAGTGATTCGGCGGTTTTACGGCCATTGGCGTTGTTGCCGCTGGATGAATTCCCCGGAAAAAATTATTCTTTTGTTCGAGACCTGGTTTTTCGCCATGTCCCTAGCCTTGAACTGCCATCAGTATGCCGAGGCTATGTGACCGGCAAGTTTCCACCATGCCTGGCTGTCACCGCCGGGTGCCGGCCTTCCTGGGCGGGGTTCCTGTCGTCCGGGGATTTTACATTGGTTTGGCCAAGAAACAGAGTTACCCTTTTTCACCGATGTGATTTTTTTTTAAGCTGATTGTGGAACTCGGGTTGGATACCCGGCCCCTTGCACCGGGGCCGGGTAGTGCATTAGATTATCAGGTCATAGCCGCTGTTTTTCCAGGCTGTTA
>JALVAI010000227.1 GCA_027011235.1 Desulfobulbaceae bacterium | reverse complement strand
TCGGCTGGAAAGATTACTGTTGATACCCTTGATGTAACCACCGCCTTTGCGCATCTGCAAGGTAAGGGAGAACCGGCTGATTTTTCCTTGAACGGCAACCTGGATCTGGCCAGGGCCAATCAGCAGATCGGTCGGCTTTTTGCCTTGCCCTGGAGGGGCGTTGGCCAGCTCTTTGTCCAGGCAACATCGAAAGTGATAAAAGATGATCGCTATCAGATACAATTTCATGCGACAAGTCCCAAAATTTCACTGAGCAAACATGGAAAACCCGTTCTGCCCGCTGCCCCTCTGAAAATTAGCGGCAGGGTGGTGGCGCCTGGTAACTGGCTGCAGAAAAAAGGACGGGCCGATATCAGTTGTGACGCGACCCTGTGGCCCGGCAAAATTGCGGTATCGGCAACGGGTATGACCCGCAGCTCGACCGGAATTTCAACCGGCTATGACCTGTCCGTGAACATGCAGCTGCAACGTGTCGCCAGGATGCTGCATAATCTTGGGGTTTTGCCTGTGACCACCGGCTTTTCGGGCCAAATGCGGGCGGTTGCGGCAGGGTATCTTGACGGCAGGACAATAGCGATCCGGGAACTGGATGCGGGTATAAAGGAGTTGGCCGTTGCCAGGGGAACAACGTCATTTAAAGAAGATAATCTTGTTGTCCGGACAAAAAAGGCTGACGCAGGCAGCAAGGCACCCATTGCCGTCCATAAACTCCAGGTTGCCTCTACCCTGAAAAAATGGCGGAAGCAGGGAGGGGCATTTATCTCCCTTGATATGGAAAAGCAGCGGCTTGGTTGTCGCGGTCTTGTGTTGCGCAGCTCAGTTGCTGATATTGATGTCCATAGTCTGGGTGTTGATGACCTGCGCCGGGCAGCACAGTCATGGCAGGCTGACCTTGACGGTCGCATTGATCTTGCCCGTCTGGGAGCATTTTTACCTGAAAGATTTTTAGCAAGGAAACAGCTTCAGCTCTCGGGCGAGACCACTTTTACCCTTACGGCTGATCAACGGCGGAAACCCTATCCGGTTGCCCTGGATTTGACAATCCCGAAATTTCGACTGGTCAAAGCAGGCAAGGTGATCTTCCCTGGACAAAAAGTCAGCGCTGTTCTCAGATCTTCCGGCCTGCTGACCGGAGAAGAGGTAACAGTCCGCAGGCTGGAGATCAATACCCCGCCCCTTGCCCTGCAGACCAGCGGCAGTATTGGTCGGGCAAAGGAGACGACCGTCGATCTGCAGGGGAAACAGACGGTCGATTTTGCAGCCATTGCCAGGCTGATCAAGGCCTGGACAGGAAAGGACATTGTCATGCAGGGCCGCAGGCAACAGGATTTTACTGTTGATACGGCCCTGGACAAAAAAGGACTTGAGAAAGGACGGTTTGCCACCTCACTGTGGATAAAAAAACTGACGTTTTCCGGTATTGAGGCCGGTCCGCTCTCGATCCCGGTTTCTCTGGCCGGAGGTAATCTGCATGCGGCCGTACAGGGGGGGCTCAACAGTGGTCGTCTCAATGTTGACACCACATATCACCTTGCGGCCAGGCCTGCCGCTCTTACCATGCCGGAAAAATCGCCGATTCTCACAAATGTCCGGATAGACAAACCCCTCGCCGATGGGGTGCTTGCCAAAATTCATCCTCTTTTTGGTGTGCTGGCCAGCCCGTCCGGTTCGGTAAGCGGGAGGATGGAACAGTTTTACTGGCCAGTGACAAAAGGTGGTGGTGATATGGCCAGATTCCAGGTTGTTTTTGATGTTGGCCGGGTGACCCTTGACAGCCGTGGTATTCTACAGGAAGTTCTGCGCCTGCTCCATGTTGCCGACCAGACCCTGACCCTGAAGGAAAGTGAAATAACCTGCACTGGCAAGAATGGTCGTATTGGCTGTACGCCGGTGAGGGTACTGGTGGCTGATTCGGAGATGACCATCAGCGGTTCGGTGGGTCTGGACCAGACCATCGATTATCTGCTCGAGATTCCGGTAACGGAAAAACTCATTGGCCGGGAAGGGGCCCGGGTCCTTGCGGGAACAACTATCAGGGTGCCCATCCGTGGAACCTTGAAAAAGCCGGATTTCAACAGGAATATGATCACCGATACCCTGTCTGATCTGGCTGGGCAGGCTGCCAAAAAGGCCATAAAAGATGAGGTGAAAAAATTGGTGCCGGGACTGTTTAAGGGATTGAAATTTTAACAACCATGGAATCAATTATCAGGCTTGCCATTATCGGCGCCGGTGGTTTTGTCGGCGCGATTCTGCGCTATCTTGTCAGTGGCTGGGTCCAGTATCGCAGCGGTTCTCTTATTTTTCCGTTTGGCACCATGTCGGTGAATATGATCGGCTGCCTGGTTATTGGTTTCATGACCTGGCTTGTCGAGAGCAGATCAATGTTTTCTCCTGAACTTCGGTCATTTGTTCTCATCGGTCTGCTTGGCGCATTTACAACCTTCTCAACATTTGGCAATGAGACCCTGGGGTTGATTCGGGACAACAGAATCGATCTCGCGCTCATAAATGGAGGGTTTCAGGTTATTGTCGGGGTCGGTATGGTCTGGCTTGGCCGTATCCTGGCAGCAAATATCTGGAGGTAAAAATGAAGCTTCCGCAGGAAGGCAGTCTGTTACGTATCATTATCGGGGAATCCAGTCGTTATCATGGCAGGCATCTGTATGAGTGGATTGTCAGCAAGGCCCGTGAATGCGGCATTGCCGGGGCAACGGTCACCCGTGGTATGATGGGATACGGAGCAAGCTCACGCATAAAAACAGCCTCGATCCTCTGTCTGTCCGAGGATTTGCCTGTTATCATCGAGCTGGTTGATGAACAGAACCTGCTCGAAGATTTTCTTGACCTGATCGATCCGGTCATCGGCGAGGGGCTGGTTACCATGGAAAAGATGCATATTCGCCTGTACAGGCACAAGAAAAATAAGAAGAAATAAAGAACAGCCCTGCTTGTCGATAGATTTTGGAGGAGAACAAGGATGGAGAAAAAAATAGTTATCATCGGCGCGGTTGCGGCCGGTCCCAAGGCGGCCTGTCATCTCAAACGTCTGCGGCCGGGCTGGGATGTCACCATGGTTGACCAGGACAGCCTGATTTCCTACGGTGGCTGTGGAATCCCCTATTACGTGTGTGGTGATGTCTCGGATGAGGCGGAATTACGTTCAACCAGTTTTCACATGGTGCGGGATGAAACATTTTTCCGGCAGGCCAAAGGGGTGAATGTCCTGACCAGGACCCGGGCCCTGGCCATTGACCGGAAGGAAAAGGTTGTGCAGGTGAAAAACCTGGACAGTGGTGAAGAAAGGGAACTTCCCTATGATAAATTGATGCTGGCCACCGGCGCCAGGCCATTTGTCCTGCCCATTCCCGGCAGTGATCTGGACGGAGTCTTTACCATTGCCAATTTGCACAAGGCCATTGAAATTAAAAAGCGGATAGCAGGCGGCAAGGTTTCCAGGGCCGTGGTTATCGGCGGCGGGGCCATTGGCGTGGAAATGGCCGAGGCCCTGAAGGATCTCTGGGGTATTGAAACCACCTTGATCGAGTTCATGCCGCAGCTATTGCCGAAGATTGTTGACTGGCAGTTTGCCGGCATGCTGAAAGCCCACCTTGAGGAAAAAGATGTCAGAGTGTTTACCAGTGAAGGGGCAACGGCCATCCTCGGTGACGAAAAGGGGATGGTGATCGGGGTGCAGACACCGAAAAGGACCCTGGATGCCGATTTAGTGATCATGGCCGCCGGTGTCAGGCCCCGCAGTGAACTTGCGGCCGAGGCCGGGCTTCTGGTGGCGCCCTGGGGCGGAATTATCGTCAACCAGCGCATGCAGACCAGTGATCCGGACATTTACGCGGCCGGTGACTGTGTCGCCCTGACCAATCTGGTCAGCGGTCGGGAAACCTATGCGCCCCTGGGATCACTTGCCAACCGGGAGGGCAGGGTAGCCGGAGACAATATGGCCGGAATAGCCAGCCGTTTCAAAGGAACCGTTGGCTCCTTTATCATGAAGGCCTTTGATCGCTGTATAGGGGCCACCGGATTGACCTATGAAGCGGCGCTGGCTGAAGGATTTGATGCTGATTACGCCCTGACCGCACCGGCGGACCGGGCCCATTTTTTTCCGGGCGAGGCCATTGCCGTCTTTCAGCTGGTTTTTGACCGGACGAGTAGGCGGGTTCTCGGGTTGCAGGGTTTTGGCGTTATGAATGATGCCATCTCCGTCCGCATTGATGCCGCTGCCGTCATGATAACCGCCGGCGCTGTTATCGAGGACTTCCGGGATGCGGAAATGGCCTATGCGCCACCATTTTCCGCGGCCATTGATTCGATCAACGCGGCCGCCTTTGTCGCCGATAATCTCTGTGCCGATCGTCTGCGCAAACTTGACATGGACCGTTTCCTGGCCTGGATGGAAGACTTTTCCCTGGAGCCGGACTGGATGGCCCTGGATATCAGGCATCCCCTGGAAGCGGGCCCGTTTGTGGAAAAGTTCGGCAAGGAGCGCTGGCTGGCTATTCCCTACATCGAGGTACGCAAGCGATATGAGGAAATTCCGGAAGACAGGACAATGATCATCCTCTGCGATGCCGGTACCCGTTCCTATGAGGTACAGATTTTCCTTGACCATATCGGTAAAAACAATACCATGGTAGTAAGTGGTGGTTTTAATGTGATTCGGCGTCTTGGCGTGGACTGGCTGCCATAACGGAGCAACAGTCCGGCGGTCGGAAATGCAATTGATGTGGAGAAGAATGAATGGCGGAACTGAATGAAGAACATATGATTGAGGAGATCAGGGCGAATATTGCAACCGGCGATTCGTTAAAGGCGCGGTTGGTCCTTGATCATCTCGGCAGTGTTGACAGAAAGACCCAGCATCGTCTTCTGTATGAACTTTCCCGGGCCGATGCCGATTTTGCCATTCCCCTTCTTAACCATGTGCTGACCACGTTCCCTGACCTGGCAGAGGAATTGCCGGTTATCCGGGAAACCCTTATTTCGCACCTGATTGCCTACCCGGATTTGCTGATTGACGGGCTTCGAAATCCGGTTATCCAGGATAAAACGATCCTGGTTGAAACGGCAGGAGAGTTGAAGCTTGAAGAGGCAACACCTGCCCTGATTGATCTGCTCGGGGAAACCGAAGACGGTCATCTGTTGAAGCTGATTATCGAGACCCTTGGCCTGATCGGCGACCCGCAATGTATCAATACCCTGACCGATTATCTGTATGCCGCTGACCGGGAGTTGATCATTACGGCCATTCATGCCCTTGGGCAGGTAGGCACTCCCACGGCCATGCATCGGTTGGCGGAACGGATGGGCACAGACAATGAGCTTGACCTGTTGATCCTTGGGATCTTTGCAGATGTACAGGACCAGGTTTCCCTGGAAAAGCTCAATGATACGCTGCGTTCCCATCATGCGCACATGCGCATCTATGCCAAGGATGAACTGATTCGGATCGGGGTGAAATCCGTGCCGGTGCTGATCGAAAACCTGAAAGAGCATGATGATGATTTTCTCATCCACACCCTGAATGTGCTTGGTGATATAGGTGATGAGAGTGCCATCATGCCTATCCGCAAGCTTTTGGATACGGTACCGAAAAACGCCAATGTCCGTTTTGCCGCCTATGAGGCGCTGGCCCTGTTGCCCCTTCGTAAAGGGGCCTATACCCTGGCGGCCGGTCTGACCGACAAGGAGGACCATGTCTGTGTGGCAGCGGCCCGGGCCATTGATCGTAATTTTAACGAGATCCTTGCCGCAGGCATCAAGAACATGATCCGCAGCAAGGACGATGAGGCCCGTCATATCGTCAAGATAATAACCAATGCCCAGGTCGATAATATCTTTTTAAGTCTTGCCGGCGAAGATTATTTTCAGGAAATGGCGCTGGACTATCTGCCCCACAGTCACAAGGACATACGGGACCACTACATTGCCCTGCTCAGGAAAAACGGGTTTGATGATTTTGCCGCCAGGGTGGCTGGAGAGGGAAAAGACAGCGGTGCGGTCAGGGCCAAGATATGCGCGGTTGATGATTCGAGGATGATCCTCAATATCTATAAGGCAACACTCCATGAAATCGGTTTTGAGCCGGTCCTGTTTGAATTTCCCGCCGGGGCCCTGGAGTGGCTGGAAAAGGAAAAACCGAGCCTGGTGCTGACCGATTTGAATATGCCGGAAATATCCGGCATTCAACTGACCCAGGGAATACGGAAAAAATATTCCGCGGAAGAATTACCGGTCATCATGGTGACGACCCAGAGTGATACCCAGGACCATGAGGCGGCTGAGGCTGCCGGCGTAAATGACATTCTGATCAAGCCATTTAATGCCGAATCCCTGAAAGCAGCCATTGGCAAATATATTCCGGTTCCCTGATGGTTTCCAGAGAGATTGCCGGAGATTATCGTGGTCATCCAAGGTTTGCAACCTGTCCCTTGAATGTTGTTGTGGCTGGCTGTTGATCTCCTTTGCGGCCATGCCTGATCATGGCAAACGCACCCTTTAATGGGGCGCCTGGTCGTGTTCAATTTCTTTTTTGACCAGCCGGGCCAGGAACCGGAGAGCCCTGTCGGAGGGCTGTTCAGGATTGATTTCACCAACTATTTGATCGATACCATTTGGCGACGTTGCATCCCATATGCGCAAAAGGTATTGTTCCATCATAGGCCCGATCATTCGAAGCTGGGCCAGCTCTGTTGCATAGCAGGCCAATGCGGGTTTGTCTTTAAATATCTGGAGCAGACGATATTGCAACCGCCCAGGTTCTTCCTGCAGAATCTGGGCGGAAACTCTCAGCCATTGCTCAGTTTCCCTTCTGTTCCCTGGTTGCATAATTCTTCCCCCCCCTTGTCATTCTACTCACCCTTCGCCATATAGAGCATGCAAAACTCTAGGCCACCTTGAAAAATTGCCGCCCGATCTCTGCGTCACAGAAAAATCAAAAATGCTCACATATGTCTAATATGCTGCCCTTTTTAATTTTTCTGTTCTTTGAGCTCGAATGAAAATTTTAATTTTTCAAGGCACCCTCTATTCTTTATCCACTATATCATGGGGGTCTTACATTTTTCTGACATCGGAGAAGGGAGATTAAAAAAAATCCTGCGGAAAGAAGATATGGGCTGATTTTGGGAGGTTAATTTGGCGGAAAAAGAGATCATGATCGGGAAAACATGGACTGGAACCAATGCGGGAGCCGCTCAAAAAAGCGTCCGACCTGCGAGGGATGGTGGGCGTCGGAGCCGACGATCAGGGGAATGGCAAGCTGGATGGCCCGTTTTGTTATCCGGGAACAGGGATGGGGCTGACCACCAATGGCAAAACCGGCCGTGTTCACTTCAAGTGCCACTCCTTTTGTCCGCATACGTTCAAGCAGGGTCTCGATCAGGTCCAGGTGGCGGCCATTTAATTGAAATGCGGGAACATGACGCATGACAGCGTCAAGGTGACAGATTTTATCGCAGGTAATATGCTCAAGGGCCTGAATCAGGCCGCGGAAATAATCTTCGGCAACCCTGTCAAGGCCCCTTGCCTGCAAGGCGGCAATATGCTCCTGGTTGCGGCCTACCATGGTATAGTGCATTCCAGCCAGCGGATAAAAATGATAGGAGAGGCCGATTGTGTCCCAGGGATACCGGGCAAGGGTATGCTGCAGGTCTTCTATTGCCTGGGGATTGTATCCCGCCTCCACCCCGATTCCGATCTTCAGGCGGCCGCGGTACTTCTTCTGCAGCCGCCTCCCCTGGCGGAAGTATTCGGCAAAGTCATCCGGGTCCAGCCAGCTTTGTTGCTGGCTGTGAATATCTACCTCAAGATGTTCAAGGAAGATGATTTTGCGTAATCCGGCATCCAGGGCGGCTTTAACATAGTCTTCCATGGCCCCTTCGGCATGTCTGCATAACCGGGTGTGTATATGTCCGTCGATGGCAAGATCGACGTTGATGGGGTGGGGCATGCAGGACTGGTATTATGCATTTCCCTTTGGGAAAAAATGGACGACTCCATCGATATCGGAAGTATCACAGACCTCGCCGATTTCCATCTCCAGGTCAAATATCTCTTCAAAACTGCTTTGCATGTTGACGGCCAGGGTGGGGCCATCGGGAAGGTGATATATAAGGGTCTCCACCTTACTGAAATCTATGGTTGGAGTGAATATTTTTTTCATTGCGCAAATATATATGCAAATCACAGCGGCAGAACAAATATGTCGCCATTGGCGCTGTTTGATCCGGTACAACGTTTGTTGCTTATCCTCAATTACGTTCGCTGTGAAGATTTTTTAATATGATGGGTTGTTGTATTTTGTTGAATATACAGATTTTTTTGTATTTCGTTTCCGGGTTTGTCTCGCCGATTTTTTTGTCTTGTTGATATGATCATCAATTTATAGGCATTTTTTGCGGAAAGTGCAAGCCAGCTTTTGTTTCACCTGTCAGGGACGAACAGCATGGATTTTGCTCCGAAGGCAATAAAAAACAGTAATTCCTTGCTTTGGGTTTGACACGTTGAGCTGTGATGGTAATATATAAAATTCATGTCTGGACAGCCGCAATGGCCCTGTTTGCTGTAT
>JALVAI010000226.1 GCA_027011235.1 Desulfobulbaceae bacterium | reverse complement strand
AATATCCATGCCCGTTGTTTCCCTGATGACCCGCGGGCCTGCAAACCCTATGTTACAGGAGCGGATGGCAAACTGATAGGGAGAACAGCCCAAAAAGCTGGCCACCGGACCGGCATAGGAGTTGTTGTCATATACCACAATGTACAGACCGCCGGCATCGATATATTCCCGCACCGCCATGGTGCACTTGGGCATCTGGGTCACGCCAAGGGTACCCTCCTGGATGCGGATACCGCCGGTGGTATGGACATAGGCCAGCAAAGGGCGTTTTTTGCGTTTGGCCAGCTCGCAGGCCTGGACAAATTTTTCCCCTTCGGCCGTGCCCACGGTGCCATTTCTGAAATCGGCTATCAGCATGCTGACAACCACCTGAATATCCATTACCCGGGCATGAAAGGTCAGGTTGGCGCAGCCATGACCGGTTTTACTGCGGGCCAGTTGCAGCCGTTCATCCAGCCCTTCGTATTTGAGGGGATTTTTGGAGTACACATCCGAATTAAAGGCCCTGATCGAGTCCGGATCAAAGATATTTTTCAGGTACCACTGGTGTTCCAGGGGGAAATGATGGCCGCACTTCTGGCAGACACCGGCAAATTCACCGTACAGATCCGGCACCCAGAGGTCCTCGCAGCCGTATTTCTCGGCATTGGGACAACTGACCGTCCGGTCTTCATTGGCAAGGGGGCTGGTGTAGGTATCAGTGAGTTCAAGGGGATCAGCGGAGCCGCTGCCGCCAGAACTGATGGAACTGATCACGGCCTGCGGTGGCAGGGATGAGGTCTTGTTGATCTTTGTTTTGTCCTTGTGAACAATGGAGTTATAGGCGGAGACAAAGGGATCGGTGAGGCGTTTCACCAGAACCGATCCTTCCCCGGTCATCTCCTTCAAGGCTTTTTTGACCTGCTTTTGATGTCCTTTCAGGACATCGTAGCGAAAGGTATAGTACAGCTTTTCAACCGTGGCCTGCAGCGATTTGAATACATTTTCAGCCGGCAGAATTTCTCCGCCAAAACCGTCCTTGCCCATGGCCCTGTATTTTTTGGAGCGCAGGATAAGCAGCCGTTTGGTTTCCGCAGGGTTCAGGTCCCAGGGGATATCGATCTGCGGCGCCTGTTCAGGATGTTCCGCCTTTTTTCGTTTAACCTCATACGCCCTGAATCCGCGCACGCTTTTGGTCTTGAGAACCACCTCATCCGTTGCCCGGATGATTTCCGAGCGCACCCGGGCAAAAAAGGAAAAATCATCACTTTTAGCCCCCAGGGGCGGCTCCTGGATAATTCTGTCGATGGTGCCCAGCCGCAGGTTGTCCTGGGCGGTAATATGAAGGCGGTTGGCGCAGGCCTCTATCAGCTCCCGGGGGACCTTTTCCCCTTCCCGGACCCGGCCCTCGATGGCAGCCGCCCCCTCGGGCGAGATAACCGAATAGTAGCCATGGGAGAACATGAGGCGAAAATCACTGAGCCCGATGGCTTCGGCGCCGCCGGAACCTCCTTCCGAGATAACCGAGATCATCGGCACCCGGAGCTTGGTCATGGCGTAAAGGTTACGGGCGATCTGCTGGGCAGCGCCCGGATACTCTTCTACCGGATAGGAACCTGGAGTGAATATATAGAAATGGATGGGAATGCCCTCGGTTTCTGCAACCTTCATATAGCGCAGGGCCTTTTCATTTCCCCAGGGCTTGCAAGAGCCGCCGTTGCGAAATTCCTCGCCATGTCCGACTTCCTGGCCGATGACCATGACCGAGGCCGTATAGGGTTTTTTCTTGATCCTGCGGACAATATTGGCCTTGGCCACCACCATGGCCGGGTCGATGTTAAACTCGCCCTGGCCCCCGAGTTCGGTATAATCCTCGTAGACGTTTTCCAGGATATCCTTGAAGGAAAAGCGCAGGGGATGGCGGACGATCCGCACCCTTTCCATGGCGGTGAGATTGTCCTCGCAGCGTTGTTCAAGGAAACGGATGGAGTCGTCGAGTTTTTTGATCCGGTCGGCAAATTCCTTGCTTTCCAGTTCATAGCAGCGATTTTTCAAGTCTTCGCAGTCGGCGCGAAAGACGGAAAGGTTGCCCCAGTCTTCCGTATCCTTGATATGGATCAGGCAGCCGATGCGCTGTTCGATATTCTGGAGATTTTTCAGCAATTCGTTCATGGTGTTTCGACATTATCGTCGATATGTAAACAGTGCCTGCCGTTTTTTGAGTACAGAAAGTACAGAAAGTACAGAAGGTACAGAAGGTTCAGTAACGGCAAGGCTCTTTTTTTTTGTTCGGCCCTGTCTCTTAAAAGGTAAGCAGACGTTTGAGGTTGTCCCGCAGGTAGTCCAGATTTGTGATGATGGGGGCGCCGGAGCTGCTTTCGCCTTCAATAATCGTGTCGTCAATAAACTGTTTTGCCCGTTCTTTGGCCTGTTCCATGGATTCGCCCCAGACCAGGGCCAGGGCAAGGTTGGGGT
>JALVAI010000225.1 GCA_027011235.1 Desulfobulbaceae bacterium | reverse complement strand
GTACCGTCCTGCTCCTGCGCCAGGTGACATCCATCGGCAGAATTTCCTTTATTCTCTCCACAGCCATCGCCCTCACCCTTTTTGTGGGTGGGGCTGATATCCTGCTCTTTCATCGCCAGCCCGCTGCTCCCCTGCCCCCTTTTTCGGGTCTACAGTTCGGATATGGCCTTCTTCTGCTCTTCTGGACCATGGTGGGATGGGAGGTGGTGGGCAATTACAGCGGCGATGTCCGGGACCCGGAAACAACCATCCCGCGGGCGGTTATCTTTTCCGTCTGTATCATGGCCGCGGTCAGCCTGACCGTGGCAGCAGCAGTCCAAATGATCTCTCCGGCCATGGTCCGGGGAGCGGCTGTTACCATCACCGACCTGATCCGGCCCCTGTTTGGCGGCAGCAGTGACAGTATCATGGCGGCCCTTGTTGCCGCGCTCTGTATCACCTCGTATCTCCTCTTTACCGGCGGTGTTGCCCGGCTGGCCGCTTCCCTGGCTAAGGATGGATATTTACCGGCCATCCTGGCCCGCAAATCATCAACCAGGGCACCGTTTATCGCAATTCTGGTATTTGCATTTTTTCATTTGGCAGTCCTGACCGCTGTTTATTACCATATTACCGATATTGAACAGCTTGTGGCCCTGGCCGACGGCTTTTTCATTGCCAATGCCCTGATCGGAATTCTGTCGGCGATCAGGCTTCTCCAGAGCAGGATATTACGCATTGCCGCCCGGTTGCTGGCCCTGGTCTTTTCGGGGATCCTGCTCAATGGCGGGGCTGTGGTTATCGCCATTATTGTTGTCATGGCAGTCGGCTTCCTCTTGCAGCCAATGGGCATGGTCAGCAGAATACGACGAATGCGCTGAAGCAACCGGATTTATCATCCAGGCAGAAAAACGGAACAGGCAAAATATCCACTTTACCTTACACATCATGGGTATTATTATAATGTGTAAGTATACGGAGGATTAGATATGGCGACCAACCTTGCTATTGATGACCGGCTCATCGAAGAGGCAAAAAATATCGGCAAACATCGCACCAAGAAAGCGGCGGTTACCAAAGCATTACAGGAATATATCCAGAGAAGGAAACAGGCTGAAATACTGAATATTTTTCACACAATAGACTATGACCAGGAGTATGATTACAAAAAACAGCGGGCCAGGAAGTGAAAGTCATCGTTGATACCTGTATCTGGTCCCTGGCCCTCAGGCGAAATGATCCATCGCCCAATGGTTATGTTGCAGAACTTACAGAACTCATAAAAGAAATTCGCGCCCAGCTCATTGGTCCGGTACGACAGGAATTACTCTGTGGAATAAAGTCTGAAAAACAGTTCAATCTTCTCCGAAAACACCTGCGCGCGTTTGAAGAAATTGAAATTGAGATGGAAGATTATGAGTTAGCGGCAGAATATTTCAACATGGCCAGGAAGAATGGCATTCAGGGCTCAAACACCGACTTCCTTATTTGTGCAATTTCGAAAAGACACAAGATGCCTATTCTCACTACTGATAAAGATTTCATTCATTTCCAAACCCTACTTCCCATAGAGCTGCATAAGCCAAGACAATAACCGGATAATCCATATCCATACTAAGGCTTCAGCCGCCATGTTGGCAGATTGTCTGTTTGGCAGAGCAGGCGAATAAATTCGCCCCTACGGGACATCCAACAATATTTTCGCAGCTATCATTCGATGTAATCAATCCGCCTTGTCCATCTTGGAAAAAAATTCAGGAGTACAACACGCAAACAGGCCATGAACATGGAAAAAGAGCAAAGATACCAGTGGAACGGCGATGATTATGCCGCCAACTCGGAAGTACAGCTCCAATGGGCCATGGACCTTATGGAGAAACTTGAGCCCCGTGGTGATGAACACCTGCTCGATATCGGCTGCGGGGACGGCAAGGTCACGGCCATGCTGGCGGCCCGGCTTGACCGGGGCCATGTGACGGGCATAGACAGCTCAGAGAGCATGATAGAGCGGGCCCGCAAAAGTTATGGCAGCATGAACAACCTGGAATTTCTGCTGCAAGATGCGCGCAGCCTGCCCTTTGAACAGCAATTTGACCTGGTCTTTTCCAATGCGGCCCTGCACTGGATTATCGACCACCGGCCGGTCCTGGAAGGTATATTCCGTGCCCTCAAGCCCGGCGGCAGGGCGCTGGCGCAGATGGGCGGCAAGGGCAATGCGGAAACAGTGGTCCGGGCCATGGAGAGGATCATTATCCGTAAACCATGGCAGCAGTACTTTCAAAATTTTTCCTTTCCCTATGGCTTCCACGGGCCAGAGGAATATACCGGCTGGCTTGAAGAAGCGGGGTTTACCATAGACTACATCAGGCTTGTGCCCAAAGACATGGTGCACGCGGACCGGGAAAAGTTCATCGGCTGGCTGCGCACCACCTGGCTGCCCTATCTGCAGCGGGTGCCGGAGCAGGAACAGCAACGT
>JALVAI010000224.1 GCA_027011235.1 Desulfobulbaceae bacterium | reverse complement strand
GGAGTTGTACAACGACGTTGCCCCCGGCGTCTCGTTATCCTTCAATTATGTTGCCATGGTTATCCTGTCGGCAATTATTGCCGCCATCGGCCTGATCCGCAACGACATGGCCATCATCATCGGCGCCATGGTGCTGGCCCCGCTTCTGCTGCCAAATGTTGCCTTTGCCCTGGCCAACACCCTGGGTGACACCGATCTTGGCAGGTATGCCGTTACAACAACTCTGCTTGGCCTGACCCTGGCAATTCTCGTTGGCACGGTCATCGGTCTGGCGGTCCATGTGGACCCCGCTAACGCCGCCATCAGCGCCAGGACCCATCTTGGCTGGTCGGACCTTCTGCTGGCCCTTGCCTCCGGCAGCGCCGCAGTTCTGGCCCTGACCGGCGGCGGCAAACTCTCCCTGGTCGGCGTCATGGTAGCCGTGGCCCTGATGCCGCCGCTGGTGACCGGCGGCCTGCTCCTTGGTTCAAGTTTCTATCAAAAAGGATTTGGCGCCCTGAATCTTGCCCTGGCCAATATTATCTGTATCAATCTGGCCGGGGTTGTCACCTTTCACCTGCAGGGCATCAGTCCCTCCACCTGGTGGGAAAAGGACAAGGCCAGACGCGCCAGCCGTCGGGCGACAATCATCCTGGTCGCCCTGCTTCTGCTGCTGACGACTATACTGCTGTTACAGGCAGGATTTTGGTAATGCCGGAAAAGAAAAGATTATATCGGCGAAATGATAATCCAGGGAAACTGGACGAAAATACCATTTTTCAAGGTGGACATAAAACTTGACATTATGGCGAGTGAACTTACCTGTTGAAAAGAAGAACATTACGGACATCATGCCCCCATGGAACATATTGCATTTATAAAAATACTCATCGGTATTCTGGCCATCGTCAATCCCCTGGGGGCCATTCCGGTCTTTTTGTCATTATGTGGAGAGCGATCGCCACAAGAGGCGAGAGCCATCGCCCGGATTACCGCTCTTTCCGTGGGCCTGGTCCTCCTCATATCTACCTGGATCGGTAATCCGTTGCTCTCCTTTTTCGGCATCGGAATTCCCTCTTTCCGTACCGGCGGCGGCCTGCTGATTCTGCTCATGGCCATTGCCATGATGCATGCCAAACAGAGCCATGCCAAGCGTAGTCCGGAGGAAGAAAAGGCGGACAGCGACAGGGAAGATGTCGCGGTCGTTCCCCTTGCCATTCCCCTGCTGGCAGGACCGGGGGCCATTAGTCTTGTTGTTGTGGAGGGACAAAAGGCGGCGAGCTTGACCGACCATCTATTGATCAGCCTCTCTATCCTTGCGGTGGCGGTCATTGTCTGGGTGACCCTGCTTCTTGCCGAGCCCATCGGTAAACGGCTGGGCACAACCGGTCTCAATATCGCCACCCGTATCATGGGTCTTTTGCTCTCGGCAATCGGAATCCAGATGATTGCCGAGGGGTTGAAACAACTCTTTCCAGGCCTGTCCTGAGGGCAGATAACCGCAAACGCCATGCAACGACTTTCCGGATTCACCATTTCCGCCCTCTTCTTCGTTTTTCTTTCTATCGGGATTGTACAGAAGACCACAGCAAACGCTGCAACCGGCAATAGTCCAATAAGACCGGCATTGACGACCAGTCAACCAACACTGAAGACGGAAACCGGTCCGACAATGCCTACTATTACTGCAGACCAGATAGCGGCCCGTCGCCGGGACATTGAGGCGGAAAAAAATGCCCTGCAGAAATTAGAGAGCGAGATAAAGACAACCAGGAAAAGTCGTGATCAGGAGTTGGCCAAACTGCAAAAGGTTTCGGTTACGGAGACAACCCTTGAGCAGGCCAGGTTGGCCATGGAAGCGACCAGGGTAAATATCCAGTCGATCCTTCTTGATATCAATCATGTCCAGCAGCAGACCAAAAACCTGCAGACAGCCCTTGTCGACCTCCAGCATCAGATCGATTCATTCACCGGAAAAAAACAAAGCGAGCATATTACGGCGCTGCAACAACGTATTTTGCTGATCAAATCACTAGTTACGCTTGATCATGCCTATCAGGACCTTCTGTCCACCCACCTGGGCCTGCTGCGGGAAAAATCCGATCTTGCCGATTCATGGTTCAAAACCGTCCAGGCCGTCTATGCCAAACAGCAACAGTTGCGCCATCGGGAGTCGCTGGAGGATTTGCAACGCCGGCTGCTGAAAGAAGAGAAAAAAGCACAGGCCAGGTCTCTGCAAATTCAGCAGAAACTGGCAACCATCAAGGACAATACCCCCACAACAGCCGCCAGGCGGGAATTCCTGCAAAAACAGCTCGAAGCCTTAAATGAGTCCGTCAACATTCTGAAGACAAGGGTGACGATTCAAGCCATGAAAAACGATTATGAAGGCTTGAGTCTCGGCCAGCCGGCCAATCTTGGCGCCAACATTCTGAAAGCGGACATGAAAACGCTGCAGAAGATAACAACCCGGTTACATCCCCTTCTACGGTTGACCTCCGGCAGATTAACTGTTTTTCAACAACAATGGGCCCTGTTGCAGAAACAGTATGCCCTGAAAAACATTCCCGAAGAATTATTCACCGGGGAGAGGAAAATCCTGACCTCCCTCATCAACCGGTACACCTCCCTGCAAACAGAACTGCAGTCATTCCTCCTGCAAATTGAGCAAAAGCAGGAACAGTTACAGAAAGCCTACAACAGGAGCATTCAGCGCAGCCTGACGGCCCGTGAACCATTGCCCCATGATCTGATAACCTGGAAAAAACTGGTGGCGGAACTCTCCTCCCTGCCACTGCGCCTGCAGGAGATTTCCATGAAAAGTATCAGGGAACTCTATTCCGGATGGAACCAGGCCCCGCCGGTGCGGAAACTGAGTTTTCTGATTGGTATCTCTATTCTCCTTGGTTTTTCCGTGGCCCTTGGCCGCTGCACCCGGGAAAAATGTGCAACAACAGAAGAACAAAAAAATATTGTCGCAAAATTCACCATTATCCTCCTCTCCCTGCTTCGGGGAAGCCGCATCGCTCTGGTTATTGGCGGTACAGTTGTGCTTGCCGGCTGGATTTTCCAGGTTGATCATACGGTTTTTCGTTTTCTCCTGTTGATCGTTGCCATCTGGATCACTCTTCGGCTGGTTATTAAAACCAGTTACTGGATTTTCATCTCACCTCTGGTTCCAGCCGAAAATCGGCAGCCACGGCTCTACCGCCTGGTTGTCCAGGGGACCATTGCCAGCGCCTTGTTTTCCTTTCTGGTGGGTCTGGGGAATATCGGATTCTTTTCTCTCGAGTTACGCGCCGTCATTGATCGGTTATTTATGCTCCTCCTGCTGTTGCTGGTCTATTTTTTTATCCGCCTGAGAACTATTCTTCTCTCATCACTAACCCCGGAAAAACGGGCCAACTTCTGGGTGCGGCTGGTGGCCCTGGCCAGTTTCTCCATCCCGCTTACAGCCCTGTCCGCCGCCCTGATCGGCCTTGCCGGTTATATCAATCTGGCCTGGTTTGTCGCCGCCCAGCTTGCCCTGTTTCTGGTCGTGGTCCTGTTGTGGATAATGGCACGTAATCTGGCAGGGCTTTTACTGCAAGGCTGGGAACACAGACTTGCAGTAAAAGGACACAGTCATGAGCTGCCGGCTTCCGTTATCATGATATCCACCAGGCGGGTCATTGATCTCTTTTTATTCCTGGCCGCCCTCTGGCTCCTTGCCCGACTCTATGGCTGGGGAACGGGAACAGCGGTTTCCCAGTTTCTGAACACATGGTTAAGTCACCCGCTTTTCCACTTTGGACAACAGGAAATCAACCTGATCAACCTGCTGACAAGTCTGTTTGTCTTTCTGTTCTTCTTTTACCTGAGCTCTCTGGCCCGCCACAGCACCTATGCCTGGTTGTACAAAAATATCAGGGACCGGGGCCTGCGCAACAGCCTGGCGGTTTTCACCCAATATGCTATCCTGGTTATCGGCGCTTTGGTTTCCCTGAATTTTATCGGTATTAACCTTACAAGCCTGACTGTTTTTGCCGGCGCCCTTGGCGTGGGCATTGGTTTTGGCCTGCAGAATATCGCCAATAACCTGATCAGCGGCCTGATCCTGCTGGCCGAGCGGCCGGTCCGGGTTGAAGACTGGGTAAGTGTCGGCAACAGCCAGGGGGTTATCTCCCGTATCGGTCTGCGGTCGTTGGTGTTGACCACCTGGGACAATCAGGATGTCATCATTCCCAATGCCCAGCTCATTACCGAACCTGTCACCAACTGGACCCTGTCGGATAATCTGATCCGAACGGTTCTCTTTGTCGGTGTCCGCTACCAGGACGATCCGCATCTGGCAAAAAAGGTTATTCTCGAGGCTGTTGCCATGGTGCCGGAGGTATCGCTTGAAAGGAAACCCAGAGTTTTCCTGACCGAATTTGCCGATTCTTCAGTCAACTTCCGGGTGCATTTTTACTCCGATCTTACGGACCAGCATTCCAGGCTCTCCGTTAAATCCAAGGTGATGTTTGCCATCTGGGACGCCTTGAAAGAGGCCGACATCGGCATCCCCTTTCCCCAGCGTGACATTTACATCAAGGAGATGCTGGCTGGAAACAATAAGGAAACGGAGATGGTTGCCGGGGAAGCCAACCAGACAATGCATCGCATGGACAATCAGCACACACCGGCGAAGCGGGCAACGACTAACAACAGGTAAAACCTTTCGGGATTACTGAAAAATACATTGCTCTTTTGAAACCTCGGAAAACCAGGAGATACCCATGAAAAAAAAGGAATACAACAGGACGCTGTATGAACTCCAGGTGCAACTGGTAAAATTCCAGAAGCATGTCATAGAAAAGAATCTGCAGGTGTGTCTTCTCTTTGAAGGCCGTGATGCCGCGGGTAAAGATGGGACCATCAAGCGGTTTCTCGAACACCTCAGCCCCCGGGAGGCACGCAGTGTTGCCCTGGGCAAGCCTTCGGACAGTGACAGGATCTCCTGGTATTTCCAGCGCTACGTGCCCCATCTGCCCAAGGGTCGGGAAATCGTCTTTTTCAACCGCTCCTGGTATAATCGGGCCGGAGTGGAACGGGTGATGAAATTCTGCAGCAAAAAGGAGTACAGGATGTTCATGACCGAGGTAGCCGCTTTTGAACAGATGCTTACCCATTCCGGCATGCTGCTCTTCAAGTATTATCTCGACATCTCGCAAAAAGAACAGAAAAAACGGCTGCAGGCCCGGAGAGATGATCCGCTCAAACAATGGAAACTCAGCCCCATAGACGCACAGGCCCAGAAATACTGGAAGGCCTATTCAAGGGCAAGGGACGCCATGTTTGAAAAGACCTCTTTTGCCTTTGCCCCCTGGTATGTCATCCATACCGATGACAAAAAAACAGCGCGCATCAATGCCATCAAACATTTTCTCGCCCATGTCGACTATCCGGGAAAAAAGGACAAGCTGCTCATCCATGACCGGAAAGTCGTCTGCACCGTTGATCCGATTTGCTATGAAAAGGGGATGATTGCGCCATGAATCTTCCAACAGACGTTATTCACTTTATCGTCACCACGGTCCTGGGTTTTTTAAGCGGCCTTGAGGTGAAGAGTTACCGGCAGCAGTACCATCCCGAATCAACGACCTATTTTTTCGGCACGGTCAGAACAACCACCTTCCTGGCCATTCTTGGTTTTATCCTCTATGTCATCGACTCGCGTCATCTTGTGGTCTATACGGCCGGATTACTCTCTTTCACCGCTATTTTTGCGCTTTTCTATGCCCAGCGGCTCCGGGATCGGAAAACATCAATTCTGCTGTATGTGGTCTCCCTGGCAGTGTACACATATGGCCCCCTGACCGTACTCTACCCGCTCTGGATGCCGGCGCTTCTCTTTGTTCTTATCGTTTTTCTACTCAATGCAAAAACGGCAATCAGTGACATATCCTTAAAGCTCAATGCCCGGGAACTGGAAACCCTGGGCAAGATGATTCTGCTTTCCGCCGTCATTTTGCCCCTACTTCCCAAAAGTAATGTCATTCCCCATATTCCGCTGTCACCGTTTAAAATATGGCTGGCAGTGGTTGTGATTTCAGCCATATCCTATGGCGGCTATATTTCCCAGAAGTACCTTTTCCCCGCCAGGGGCATTTTTTTGACCGGCCTGATCGGAGGCACCTATTCATCGACCGCCACCACGGTGGTCCTTGCCAAAAAGGCGCGGGAAGAAAAGGCCGATGCCATGATGACCGCCTCGATCCTTGCGGCAACAGCGGTCATGTATATCCGCCTGATCATAGTTGCCTTTGTCTTCAACCGCGAGATAGCACACAGTGTACTGGCGCCGTTTCTTCTCTTTGCCGCGGCCGGCTTTATCGTGGCCTTTTTTTATTACAAAGCCGGAAATCGTACCGCCACGGCCCTGCCTGTTTCGGGAGATAACCCGCTGGAGCTGGGAACGGCCTTCCTCTTTGCCGCTCTTTTTGTTATCATGATCATGCTGACCCATGCGGTAACACAACATTATGGCGTCGGCGGCCTGAAAATTTTTTCCTTCCTTGCCGGATTTACCGATATAGACCCCTTTATTCTCTCGCTGCTGACGGGAAAGTATGCGATAGGTCATCAGGAAATATTTTCAGCTCTTCTCATTTCCGCCGGCAGCAACAATATCCTCAAAGCAGCTTATGCCCTCTGGTTCGGCGGCTGGGACAAAACCAGACAGGCCTTTATCTGGCTGACCCTGCTTGGCGCCTCCACAATCGCCGTCGGCCTTGCCAATCCCTTTGTATGATTCATTCGATTTTGTTCAATAAATATGGCCATTAATACATAACTCAACTTTTTCAACAACGGTGCAATAGATGACAACAGACATATCGACAGCGAAAACAGAGCGACCGGACAGGAATACCCTTGCCCTTGACCGAACCATTCTTGCCAATGAACGGACCTACGCGGCCTGGATCCGAACCGGATTTGCCTCTCTTGCCACCGGGCTTGGCGTTGAGCGGTTTATGCTCAACACCATCCCTCTCTGGAGTATTCATTTCATAGCGACCCTGTTTCTTCTCTTCAGCGCCGCCTCCTTTATCCTGGCCGGCTGGCGGTATCATCACCTGCGGGTAAAACTTGAAAATGTCGATGTCGATATGGTTCCCATGCCGGTAATACGCATTATCAGCCTGACTCTTGCCACCAGCGCTTTCATAGCAATTATTGTCCTGTTGAAAATCGCGGGCTGATCATTGACGAACTCGTAAAAGGTCCAGACAATGCTTGAAGATGGCTAAGTAAAAACACGGATATACAGGAAGCGAAGCGTAATCTTAATCTTACCGCAAGGTTGAAGGAGCCCTGGCAAGGTATATGGATGCCCCCTGCAATCAAGGCTTTTACCCAAATCGAGTATTTTATATAAAATTTTCAGGAGAATCGTCATGTTTTTCAAACAGTTTATAGTGCCGGGGATGGGGTGTCTTTCCTACCTCATAGGATGTCCAAAGGCCGGTGTTGCATGTGTGGTTGATCCAAAACGGGACGTGGGTGATTATATCAAAGTCGCCCGCGAAAATAATTTAAAGATCACCCACATCTTTGAAACCCATGTTCATGCCGATCATATTTCCGGAAATATGGAATTGCGCTCACGAACCGGGGCGGAAATTTACATGGGGAAAGGGACTCCTGCCACCTTTGCCTTCAAACCGGTTGCCGAGGGCGACATTTTTGAATTCGGCAGTGTCAAGCTTGAGGCCCTCTCCACCCCGGGCCATACGCCCAACTCCATCTCGTTGTTGGTCACGGATACTGCGCGAAATGACAAACCATGGATGATACTGACCGGTGATTGCATGTTTGTCGGTGATGTCGGCAGACCGGATTTGGCGGGTGAAGAGCTAATCCAAGAGCAGGCAGAAAACCTCTACGACTCGCTGTTTAACAAGTTGACCAGGTTACCGGAAGGTATTGAGATCTTTCCTGCCCATGGGGAAGGATCGCTCTGCGGGAAAGGGATGAGTTCCAAATCAAGTTCCACGGTTGGATATGAAAAAGACAGCAATCCCATTTTCAAACTGAGCAAGGAAGAGTTTCTTCTCTCCATGACCGAAAGCTTTCCGGATCGGCCCAAAAGTTTTACCCATATCATTACAACCAACAAATCGGGCGTGCCGTTGCTTGATCGATGCCCCGTCGTGCGGGATCTGTCACCTTTGCAGGTCAAAAAAGAGCTCGACCGGGGCGTGATTGTGCTTGACACCAGAGATACTGCCTCTTTTGGCGGGGTTCATATTCCGGGCTCAATAAATATCGGTTTTGCCAAGCAGACCGCAAACTGGATCGGCATGGTCATTGAGCCGGACGCTGAGCTGATTCTGGTTGTTACCGGTGAAGATGCATATAATGAAATGCTCGTCGAATTGCACAGGATAGGATACGACAGGGTAATAGGGTATCTCTATGGCGGTATGACCAGTTGGCAGGAAGCCGGCCTGCCCATTGAACAGCTCTGGCAGATTTCAGCCGCCCGGTTGCATGAAAAAATTACAACCGGCAACATCTCCCATTTCTTTGATGTACGATCAGATATTGAATGGAACAGTGGTCATATTCAAGAAGCACAACACCTGCCACTTAATCAGCTGCTTAATAAAACTCCGGATATTCCCAAAGATGAAGAGGTAATAGTCACCTGCGGGGTCGGTTATCGCGGGAATA
>JALVAI010000223.1 GCA_027011235.1 Desulfobulbaceae bacterium | reverse complement strand
CACCTTTGTCGGCTATGCCGACAAGCTGATCGCCGCCGCCAACAAAGACCCGCGTATCGGTATGGCCTATACCAGCTATGCGCCCAACTATCCCATGCTGAAGATTGATATAGACCGAAAAAAGGTCAATGCGCTCGGCGTGGACATGGCTGAGCTGTTTTCCACCATGCAGATCTATCTCGGTTCCTTTTACGTCAATGATTTCAGCAAATACGGTAAGGTGTTCCGGGTCTTTGTCCAGGCTGACAAACGGTTTCGCAGTACGGTCCAGGATATCAGCAAGCTCTTTGTCCGCAACAGAAAAGGCGACATGGTCCCCTTAAGCGCTCTGCTCACGGTCAAATTCATGACCGCGCCCCAGGACCTGCCCCATTATAATCTGTACCGGGCCATTACCATCAACGGCAGCGCCGCGCCGGGCTACAGCTCCGGCCAGGCCATGGCAGCCATGGAGGAGTTGGCCGAAAAAATCCTGCCCGATGACGGCTCTTACGGTTATGACTGGTCCGGCATGTCCTACCAGGAAAAGCTGGCCGGAAACACCAAGGTCCTGGTCTTTGGCTTTGCCATTATCGTCGTTTACCTGGTCCTCTGCGCCCAGTATGAAAGCTGGATCCTGCCGATTATGATTCTGATCTCGGTACCGGTGGTCATGTTGGGGGCCCTGGCCCTGCAGAATATAGCGGGCCTTGACAACAATCTCTTTGCCCAGGTCGGCCTGGTGCTGCTTATCGGTCTCTCGTGCAAGAATGCTATTCTTATTGTTGAGGTCGCCAAGGAGCAAAGAGAGAGCGGAGTACCGATTATCGAATCGGCCCTGAATGCGGCCAAGTTGCGCTTCCGGGCCATTATGATGACCATTCTCTCCTTTGTTTTCGGCGTTATCCCGCTGGCAGTGGCCTCGGGAGCGGGCGCCATGACCATGCGCTCCATCGGCACCATTGTCCTGGGCGGCATGGTTGCGGCAACCTTTATTTCCACCATGCTGGTGCCGGTCATCTTTGTCCTGCTGGAAAGCCTGCGGGAGAGATTTATCAACATTGAAGAAGTGGTCAAAAAACGAGAAATGCTCTGAGACGGACATCGTCCCGCATCACCTGCCGCAAACTGCGAGGCAATGAGCCTTGATAAAAGATGAACATTGATCGGAGCAACCAGCTTCCAATACCGGCCAGGGTTTGCGGTCAGTGTGAATGCGATTGTTCGCTGTTTATCAGCGATTATGCTACCTCAAGTCTTAGCTTTTTCCCCAGCGCTTGAACAAACTTTTCAAGAGTAGATAATTTGATATCTTTTGCGTGGTTTTCTATACGTGAAATTGCAGATTTTTTAGTGTTAAGTTTCTCTGCAAGTTCTGCTTGAGTGTAGCCTGCTTCTTCACGAGCCATTTTTAGCAGGACTCCAATTTTAAATTCTTCGTAGCCACTTTCAAAATTCTCTGCAAATTCAGGATCAATGGCTTTTCGTTTAGTAATATATTTTTGCAAATCACTCATTTTGCCTTCCTCCTATTCAAATATTCCTGTTTTCGTTTTTGGGCAACTTGGATGGCAGTCCGAGGAGTTTTTTGAGTTTTCTTTTGAAAAGCGTGATTCAATACTATGAGCTGTGAACCATCGAAAAAGCCAAGTAGCCTGAAAATCTCACCACTATAGTTTACTCGAACTTCCCAAAGGTCATCGGTGCTCACGAGCTTTTTGAAGTATTTGCTTGGAATTGTAGGCAATTCTTCAATTAACGATAATACCCAAGTAACTTTTTGAGCTTGTTTTGATGACAGCGATTCCAAAAAATCCTCGACAGGGCACTTGCCTGATTCTGTCTTATAAAAAAGTATTTCTCGCATACAATAATGTTAACATACAGGTTAACCTTGTCAAGGATATAGGATTTTTTACAGCGAACATTCACAACCGGAGACAAAAGCATGTAGGAGCGGATTTATCCGCGAATTGTATGGTTAACGACAAATTTCAGGTCGGCTGTTTCGCGGCTGAAGCCGCTCCTACGGGAGAGGTAATGACTCGGGTGTAAAAGTGGCTTTGAACACTAAATTACGTCGAAAATAAACTCAACAACCCTTCAATTGAATGGCGCTAAGAACCATCTTTGCCGGCCAATGAATACCGCCAAAAAACAAAAACCGTAACCACAGCCAGAGCCAAAGCCAGATACCAGGGAAACCAGCCTATCGAGGCCTTGAATGCCTCATTTTCTACCATCTGCGTCGTCCATACCGGATGCGCCCTGCCCGTAGAAGTCCTCAAATACCCCATCAACCCGGCATAAAGCAGACCTATAAGTCCATAGGCCGCATTAAAAGCCAGCCCCTTGAAACTGAGCACCGTGGCCCGGTGTGTGGAATCAGCAATCTCATTAAGATAATGGCTGGTAAAAAAAGAGGTCATCATCATGGCTATAAAGATCAACACCACGGGAACAATGCCGACATAGGGAACAAACAGGGTCAGACC
>JALVAI010000222.1 GCA_027011235.1 Desulfobulbaceae bacterium | reverse complement strand
ACCGGCGGCATGGCCCGTCTTATCCAGCCCTATACCCGGACAATTACGGTCATCAACCCCCTGCTGACCCTGGAAGGACTCCAGTTGATTTATGAGAGAAACTGCAGTGGTTGATCATCCCCTGCCCTTGTTGCCGCCCCCGGTTCAGCCAGGGGATACCATTGGCCTGTTTTGTCCGGCCGGACCGATACGCAATATGCAGGCCGTTGAACAGGGTATTGCCTGCCTGCAGAATTTGGGGTTCCGGGTAAAGTGTAGCCGCAAGTTCAGGCAGGAGAACGATCCCAATGTTTATCTTGCCGCCGCTGACATTGATCGGGCACAGGAACTGCAATCCCTGTGGCAGGATGACGAGGTTGCCGCCCTGATGGCTGTGCGCGGCGGGTTCGGCTGCCTGCGCCTTCTGGAATTTCTTGATTTTTCATTTATCCGTACCAGGCCAAAACTTGTCGTCGGCTTCAGCGACCTGACCGCCCTGCTGGCGGCGATCCATCGCAAGACCGGGCTGATCGGTTTGCATGGACCGGTTGTCTCCACCCTTGCCTCCATTGACCGGAGTTCCCGACAATGTCTTCTGGCGCGCATGACCGGTGATTTTTCTTCCCGGTCCGGCAACAGTACCATGAAAATTCTTTGTCCGGGAACGGCAACAGGCCCTCTGATAGTCGGCAACCTGACCACCCTGATCCATCTGATTGGTACGCCTTATGAACCTCAATTTGGTGAGGCAATCCTGGTGCTGGAAGATACCGGCGAACCCATATACAGAATCGACCGGATGTTGACCCAACTCGCCGGGGCCGGAAAATTCAATCAATTGGCAGGCCTGATTATCGGCAGCTTTGATACCGGCCAGGGAGTGGATTTTGATGAAGGTCAATATCAGTTGCTGCAAGAGCGGATTCTTGAGTTGACCGCTGAAAAAAATTGCCCTGTATGGAGCAATTTTCCCCTTGGTCATGGTGAACAAAATCATGCCCTGCCCTATGGCATGGTTGCCTCCATGGAAGCTGACGGAAGCCTTGGCCTGCACCCGGAGCTGGCCAAGGGCATGGGGGAAAGGCAAAAATGATGGCGTCGTAAAAACTTCGATCTACTGCGTCGTGTGTCCTGTGGCGATTCTCGACATACTAATGTATAGTCAAGACCCGCCACAGAACACTACTCCTCGGAGTCTCCGCTTCGCTCCGCTTACCTGTATATCTGTGTTTTTACTTAGCCATCTTTAAGCATTGTCTGGACTTTTTACGAGTTCATCAAAAATGATCAAACGGTACCTGCTCACCCTGATTGCCCTTTTTCTTTTGGTCATCGGTTACCTGTTGACCCTGCTGCCCCTGCAGATTGTCCGCTCCCACCTGAGCATGGCCACCTATGGCAAGGCCCTGCTTATCTGGGGAGTGTTGGTTGCGCTTTCCTTTGTGCCTGCGGTTTCGATAATCTTGAAGAAGATATGGTTTTTTCACGGCAAAGGAACACCGCTGCCGGCAAAAGAACTGCGCGCTGCCCTGCTTGCCATCAATGAACTCAACATTCCCATACGAATCACCAACAAGAGAAAACAACTGGTGGCGCAATGGCGTTACGATGATCGAAAATGGTGTGAATATATGGTTGCCGCCCATGTGTCAAGGCTCTATGAACTGCGCCTCAGGTTCAACGAGGCAACCCATACCGTCCATGCAAGCGATCGCTATCGCAAGGTCAACTTTGACCTCTGTCCGGTACGGGTCAAAACCGGCCTGCTTGCCTTGCCCCGGCCATGTTTTGGTCTGCAGCGGAAAAAGTATACCATTGAACATTACGGCAACATGGCGCCATCTGAATTTTCCTTTCGGCCGGCTGAGATAAAATCACCCCTGATCAACAGTATCCTGGCCCGGGGCTGGAACGTCCGCTTCACCCTGTTGTAGGGGTGCCCTGAATCTGCCCCGCGCCCTTCATTTATACTGCGGGCTGATTTTAGGTACAATCCAGTCAACGGCGGCCGGTAAATCCTCGGCCACAAAATCAGGTTGTACCTGTTGGCCGGGGCCGATGTATTCCAGATCTCCCCTGCCATACCCGGTCAGTACCAGGATCGAACGTGCCCCGGCTCTCTGGCCGCATTTCAGGTCTGACCAGCGGTCCCCCACCATAAACGAACTTGCCAGATCCAGGTTCAGGTCCCCGGCCGCCTGTTTGAGAAGACCGATGTCCGGTTTCCTGCAGCCGCAGTTTTCCTTTTTATAGCGGGTAACCTTGGCATCCGGATGGTGCGGACACCAGTATATCCCGTCGACATGGGCGCCGTGGGCGGCCAGTAATCGGGCCATCTTTTCATGCACCCGCTCCAGCAGCTCTTCCGGAAAATATCCCCGGCCAAGACCGGACTGGTTACTGACCACAACCACCGGGATCCGCAGCCGGTTCAGCCTGGCAATGGCCTTGGCCGCCCCGTCAAGCAGGTGGAAACGGGAGATATGGTTGATATAGCCC
>JALVAI010000221.1 GCA_027011235.1 Desulfobulbaceae bacterium | reverse complement strand
ACAGTGCCGAGCTGAAGAGATTGTTTGAAGAGCTCTCCGCCATTGACCGGGATGAATTCGGCCGCCGCTGGGAACCGCAGCCGCCGCTGGTGGGCAATAAGTGCATGCGGCACCAGGTATCCTGCCTGGTCACGGCCACCGGAGAGGTCATGCCCTGCGTCGGGGTGACCATTGCCCTTGACAACATCAGAAATAACCGGCTGGCCGATATCCTGAAAAACTCTGAGGTCATCAACAATCTGAAAAACTACCGGCAGATGATCAAGGGGGCGTGCAAAACCTGCGAAAAGGCGGTGGAATGCTATGGATGTCGGGGCGCGGCCTATCAACTGACCGGAGACTACCTGGCCTCAGACCCGACCTGCTGGCGCAACTGCGCCTGAACATAGGGACACAAGGTACCAACCGCATTAACAGCTGCTGGATGCAGTGCCCCGGGCTCAGTCACATCCCCTGCGGCCGCCGGTAACGCGCAGAACAGCGGCGTCGGGCAGAGCGGTGATCATCTTCTGCAGCTCGGCGTCATCATCAAGCCAGTGTCGGAGCTGATCAAGCATGGGGAGCGCATAGGGTGAATCACTGTCTTCGGCCAGACTGTAGATGATCCAGGTTCCCTGACGATTACGATCCACAAGACCCGCGTCTTCAAGAAGTTTCATGTGCTTGGAAACTGTTGACTGGGCAAGACCGAGCAGGTTTTGAATTTCACAGACGCACAGCTCGCCCCGTTCCAGGAGCTTGAGAACACGCACCCGGTTGGGATCGGAAAGCGCTTTCATTGTTCGGATGAACTGTTTCATGGATGTATTCTGGTTGGATAAGTGTCTGACAGGTGCAACTCTGTTTTACAAAACAAACAATAGTGCATGTGGTGTAGGGGCGAATTTATGAGTCTGCTACCTCTACATATTATCATGACCGGCATGATAATATGGCGGCTAAAGCCGACCCCTACAGGATCCGGGTCACGGGTGTCCTTTTTTATACGTGATTAACAAAAAAGATGATCCCGTAAAAAGGCCAAATCTTTTTTAAAGATGGCTAAGTAAAAACATAGATATACAAGGAGTAGTGTTCCGGGGCGGGTCTCAACTATACAGGTAGTATGTTGTGAATCGCCCCGGGACACACGACGCAGTAGATCGAAGTTTTCACGACGCCATCAAAAAACCTCTGACCAAAATAGTGGCACACTCGATGGAAAAATTAAAGTACTTCTTTCTCCTTCGGTGCAAAATACTCCCCATGGGGGGATGATACCATCCCAAAAAAAACTTTTTCCCCTATGCAGATACCGAGCCTTTCAGCTCTTGAGCATTATATTACCCGGCTGTTAACGCGTGGAACGGAAGATCAGGTCTTTCCCGGCGCGGCAGCGGCAATCATCACCGGCCATGGCCGCGACCGGGTCCGGGCCAAGGGTACGGCCGGGATGTCACGACTGGACCGGACAGGTATCGCCGTCAGTCCGGCAACCGTCTTTGATCTGGCCTCATTGACCAAGCCTCTGGCCACCGCCCTTGGCATCCTTATGCTCATTGACCAGGGCCGCCTGCATCCAGAGGACAGACTAAAAGACCTGTCTTCCTGCCCTGTCCCGGCGGACAAGGCGGATATTACCCTTGTCCATCTGTTGTCCCACTCTTCAGGACTTGCGCCCTATCGTGAACTGTTTAACAATTTTCCCCCCGATTCCGGTTCTGCCGCCCGGCAGGAATTGATTACAGCCATCCTCGACGCGCCCCTGGACTATCCAGTCGCCACAGAACATAAATACAGTGATCTTGGCTATATCCTGCTGGGTGACATCCTTGAACGGGCCGCGGCCATGCCCCTGGATATTTTCTTTACCCGGGCAATAGCCCGGCCCCTGGGCCTGGAACAGGAAATTTTTTTCCTGCCGCTGAAATTGCACCATACAACCAGCCGGCAATCCTTTGCCGCCACGGAAAACTGCCCCTGGCGAGGACGAATTCTACAGGGCGAAGTCCACGATGAACACGCCCACCTGTTGGGCGGCGTGGCCGGCCATGCCGGACTTTTTGGAACCGCAACCGGAGTGGGCAGTCTATGCGCCGCCCTTCTCGATGGTTGGCAGGGCCGCCCGTCTCCCCTGCCAATCAGCGAAAAAATCCTTGCCCGTGCCTTCAAACCTCTCCATTTGGAAACCACCTGGTGCCTCGGTTTTGATACCCCTTCCACCGGATATACCAGCGCCGGCCAATATCTTTCCAGACAAAGCATCGGCCATCTTGGCTATACCGGCACCTCCTTCTGGATCGATCCGACAAAAGATACCATCCTTGTTCTGTTGACCAACAGGGTTCATCCAGACCGGGACAACAAAAAAATTCGGGAATTCAGGCCCTGGTTCCATGACCGGGTGATGGCCTTTCTCCTTGGCAAGGAATGATGGCGTCGTAAAAACTTCGATCTACTGCGTCGTGTGTCCTGTGGCGATTCTCGACATACTACATCCTTGGCA
>JALVAI010000220.1 GCA_027011235.1 Desulfobulbaceae bacterium | reverse complement strand
GCGCGCGCCCTGGCCACCGAGCCGAAACTGCTGCTTCTTGATGAACCGGCGGCAGGATTAAATATTTACGAGACCGCTGAGGTCGGCCGTCTGATTACCAGGATTCGGGACATGGGAATTACCGTGCTGCTGGTCGAGCATGACATGTCGCTGGTCATGGATATTTCAGATGAAATTGTGGTGTTAAGTTTTGGCTGCAAAATCGCCGAGGATGTGCCCGCGGCCATCCAGCAGAACCCCGAGGTGATAAAAATTTATCTTGGCGAGGATGAGGAGGCCGTGGTCTGATCATGCTCAAAGTACGCAACCTGGATGCCGGGTACGGGAAACTGCGGGTCCTGAAAAATATCTCACTCCATGTCGATGCAGGCGAGATTGTGACCATGATCGGCGCCAACGGTGCCGGCAAAACGACCCTGCTTGGCGCGGTCATCGGGCTTGTCCGCGCAAGGTCCGGAGAAGTTATCTTCCGAAACCAGGATTGTATAAAAAAAGAGGCCCGCCGGATTGTTGCCGCTGGCTGTGTGCTGGTGCCCGAGGGCAGGCAGGTGTTTGCCACCATGAGTGTTGAGGAGAATCTCATTCTTGGCGGCTATGTGTTGCAGAAATCAGAAGGGAAACGGGCTGTATACAGGGAACTTGACCACCAGTATGAACTGTTTCCCGTGCTCAGGGAGCGCAGCCGGCAGCTTGCCGGCACCCTGTCCGGTGGTGAGCAGCAGATGCTTGCCATGGGCCGGGCCCTGATGTCCAGGCCCCGGCTGGTGATGATGGATGAGCCGTCCACCGGTTTGGCGCCGCTGGTGGTGCGTGATATTTTCCGGGTCATCGCCCGGCTGCGCGAAGAGGGCTCCACCGTCCTTCTTGTGGAGCAGAATGCCCGGGCGGCGCTGGCCATTGCCGATCGCGGCTATGTGCTGGAAACGGGCAAGATCATTGTCCAGGGACCGGCCGAGGACCTGCTGGCCAACCGGGATGTGCAGCGGGCCTATCTTGGCAGGGAAAAAATAGAATAATTTTCAACCCCGGAGCGGAATTATGTATTGGCAACCGGAAAAAGAATGCATGGCCAGGGAAGACCTGGAACAGTTACAGCTTGAACGTCTGCAGTCAACCCTGTACCGGGTGGGAACCCATGTGCCGTTTTACAAGAAAAAATTTGCCGAACTCAAACTCGATTTTGAGGACATCCGCAGCCTGGACGATATTCGGCGTCTGCCCTTTACCGTCAAACAGGATCTGCGGGACAACTATCCCTACGGGCTTTTTGCCGTGCCGCTCAGGGATGTGGTCCGGGTGCACTCTTCTTCCGGCACCACCGGCCTGGCCACGGTCGTCGGCTACAGCCGCAACGACATAAAGAACTGGTCCAATCTGGTGGCGCGCATTCTCACCGGCGCCGGAGTGACCAGGGATGACGTCATCCAGATCGCCTTTGGTTACGGATTGTTCACCGGCGGGTTCGGACTCCATTACGGGGCCGAACGTCTTGGTGCCTCGGTTATCCCCATCTCGGCCGGCAATACCAAGAGGCAGATCCAGATCATGCAGGATTTCAAGACCACGGCCCTGGTCTGCACCCCATCCTATGCCCTGATCATTGCCGACACCATGATGGAAATGGGGGTAAATCCCAACGGTCTTTCCCTGCGCTACGGCCTGTTCGGGGCCGAGCCCTGGTCCGAGGCCATGCGCAGGGAAATAAACGAGAAACTCGGTATCCGGGCCACGGACAACTACGGCCTGTCCGAGGTTATGGGGCCGGGGGTTGCCGGTGAATGTCAGGAGTGCAACGGACTCCATATCAATGAAGACCATTTTCTCCTGGAAGTGGTTGATCCGGAAACCCTGGAGCCCGTTGCGCCCGGTGAGATCGGCGAACTGGTGATTACCACTCTCACCAAGGAGGCCTTTCCCATGATCCGGTATCGGACCAGGGACCTGACCAGGCTTATCCCGGAACCCTGTCCCTGCGGCCGGACATTTATGCGCATGCAGCGGATCATGGGCCGGACCGATGATATGCTGATCATCAAGGGGGTGAATGTCTTTCCCATCCAGATTGAAAAGGTCCTCTTTGAAATAGAGGGTACTGAACCCCACTACCAGATCATTGTCGAGCGGAAAAATCATTCCGACAGGGTGACGGTCCTGGTGGAGGTAAATGAGGCCATCTTCTTTGACGAGATGAAAAAACAGCGGCAGATGGTCGACCATATCAAGGCCCGGCTGGTCTCTGAACTCGGGATCGGGGTGGATGTCAAACTGGTGGAAGAAAAGACCCTGGAACGGTTCGAAGGCAAGGCCAAACGGGTCATTGACAAACGGAAACTGTAGCCATGGGTGTACGTGCTGATGGACGGGCCGCTGCCGAGTTGCGTCCGGTCTCCCTGCAATATGATGCCCAGCCCCATGCCGCCGGTTCGGTCCTGATCAGGATGGGCGGTACCCATGTTCTGTGCGGGGTATCAATAGAGGACAAGGT
>JALVAI010000219.1 GCA_027011235.1 Desulfobulbaceae bacterium | reverse complement strand
GAACCATTGTCCCAGGAACGGAGAATCTTCAGGGTATTTTCTCTGGTGAGTGCGGTTTTGTTTTGAAAACCCCGGCCAAAGGTCTCCAGGAACCTCCTCTGGCTGGTGATAAATCCGGTCAGACCGCTGTTGAACTCGGTCAGGTAATCGAGATCAGAGGCAATGTCCAGGTCCAGACGTGTTGTCCACAGACCAAAGTCCTGGTTGGCCTTGCCCCGCACCCAATACCGTTCCTGGTTGGTGTGGGTGAAACCGCCGTCGGCATAATAATCGGCGTTACCGGGATCATCGGGATCACTCAGGTCATCATCGAGGTAATTGGCCATGAAAAATCCCATGGACGTCGGGTTGGTGGTATAACGGGCTTCAATTCCCGCCATGAATCCGCGTTTGCTGATATACTCCGGATAGAGGGTAATATCGCTTGAGGGAGAAAGATTTATGAAAAAAGGAGCGGTAAAATCAAATCCGTCCCGGTCGGAGAGGCCAACGGAGGGAAAGAGAAAGCCGGTTTGGCGCGAGGTCTTTGCCGGCAGGAAAATAAGTGGCATGTAGAGGACAGGCACATCCTTTATCCGAAAGGTCGCATTTTTCAAAAAGGCATAGCCGTTTTCGGTAATTTTGGCATCCGAGGCGGCAAAGCTCCACGGTGGCGTTTCCCCTTCTTTGACCTTACAGGTGATGATCCAGCCGTCCTCGATATGATAGGTCAAATCCCCGGTCTTTTCTATGACCCTGCCCTCAAGATGCATGTCTTTGTATTGACGGATAATAGTGGCATTGTTGAAGGTGCCGGTTTCCCGGTTGAGATCGACCTTGCCCGATTCCGCCGTCAGTTGGTCCGGCCCGATATCAATAAAGAGATGCCCCCGGGCCTTTATCTTGCCAAGGTCGACATCATAGGCAATCCAGTCCGCCTTGATTGTGGTCAGGGTTTTTCGTTCGGTGACTGTTTCCTCTTTTTCTGCCTCTTTACCCGTATTATCTTCTTCACCGAGCAGGCTGCTCCAGTCGGTTGGCTCCTTCTTAATCTTTCTCGTAACCGACTCGATCTTTTTCAAAATGACATTGCCCTCGGCGATGACACTGGGCGGGTCCTCATAGCGGGTTATTTTGTCGGCCGTAATGGTCCATTCCTTTGCCTGGATAGAGCCTGAAATTCCCCGATGGGGAAAGAGGAGAAATCCTGCGCACAAAAGAAGGGTGAAAAGAAAAATCGGAGTGGATTGGATGTTCTGTTGCACCTCGACCTGCTCCTGCATTAAAGGTATGGGGAAAATTCCGGATATAACAATCTGCGCCCATTCCGGTAACAAGCGCCATCGGAATACTAAAGTCTGATTTGAGGAAATGTACGCGTACCAATAAGTTGTGTCAAGAAAAAAGGCGGAGAATAGGCTTGCATGCCCGCGGAAATTAGTTTATCTAACGGTCGTGGAAGGATATATAAACTGTTTGGGCAACTGGCCCTTCTCTCCTCATCGGCAGTACACTGAAATTTCACCTCATATGGATCATATTTTTGGCCCTGTCAATTCAAGACGGCTTGGCCGATCACTGGGCATCGACCTTTTTTCAGATAAAGTATGTAATTTAAACTGTATTTATTGCGAAGTCGGTAAGACCGACCGGTTGACCTGTGAGCGGGCGGAGTATGTGCCAACGGAAAAAATTCTCGGGGAAATCGATCGCTATTTTGCAGAGCCCGGCCGGGAGCAGGAGATCGATGTTGTCACGGTCACTGCCAGTGGGGAGCCGACCCTGCATGCCGGATTTGGCCGTATCCTCGCCCATCTCAAGGATAAAACCGCAAAAAAAATTGCCGTGTTGACCAACGGCACAACCCTTATGGACGCGCAGGTTCGCCAGGAACTTGCCGTGGCCGATGTGGTTATTCCCTCCCTTGATGCCGCCCGTGAGACAAGTTTCAGGAAAATTGACCGGCCGGCCACCTGCGTTGATTTGCCTTCGGTGATTGAAGGACTGGTTGTATTTTCCCATGAGTATGCCGGAGAGATCTGGCTGGAAATTTTATTTGTCCGGGGCATCAATGACGATGAAGCCGATATTCAGGCCCTGCAGGACGTGATTACCAGGATGCGTCTTGATCGCATCCAGCTTAATACCGTGGCTCGGCCTCCGCTTGAGTCCTTTGCCCGGACGGTCGGCGGTGAGCGGATGCGGCAAATCGCCGCAACGCTGGAGACGAACAATCCAGGCATCCCCGTTGACCTGCTTGCCCGGGGCAGCGATACCAACATTCAGGATGTTGAAGCCATAGCCGGTTGTGGTCGTAGCCGGGATGAGATATTGGCAGAGATTTTACAGATGTTAAAGCGGCGGCCCTGTACGGCTGCCGATATAGATGCGGTCTTCCCCTGTGGTGGACCGGAAAAAGTTGAGCAGTATCTAACGCCGTTGCTTCATTCAGGGCAGGTGCGCACCCGTGTCCATGGTGACAGGATCTACTATCTGGTGTAATCCCATCGCTGTCGGATCTGGATAATTGTGGATTGTAGACAGGGCCGGAAAATCATTTCGGATGGTCCTTTTCATACCACAGATTGTCTCCAAGGTGGCCTGCAGACGAATATCGGTCTCAGCCCAGGAAAAAAGGAACCATCCTGACTGTCGTCAAGGGGTGAAACCGCATTGGCCAACATGCTGCTTGCAACAGAACATGCAGGATATTTAATGACGGAAACAAAAAACGAAAAATCGTCTGGAAAAGGCAAAAAACCCAAGGTACAAAAGGCGAGTACCGGGGCCTGGTGGAAAGGGGTCTCCAGTCTGCTGGCCAAGAAAAGCCGGGAAGAGGATGCGACAGATCGGTCCGAAGATCAGGACGGAGTCGAGGAGTCCAGGGAAAAACAAGGGTCGGAATCTCCGGACAATGACGGTTCAGTAGAAAATACTGGTGCCGATGAAAAAAAAGAACGGCAAGAATCTCCGGCAACCGGTCAGCCACAACAAGAGACATCGTCTGGTGGACGAAAAACCGGGCAGAAGAAAAAACAAAGTGCAGGCAAGAAGAAGCCGTCCGCCGGGGAAAAAAGAAAACAGTCGCAATCCGGCAGACAGGGATCTGAAAAGAAGAAAGGGGTCGTTAAACTGTTGATCAATGCGGAGGAGCCGGAGGAATGCCGCATTGCCCAGGTGGAAAACGGTCGTCTGGATTCCTATCATGTGACAACCGTGGTGCGGGAGCGGACCAAGAACAATATCTACAAGGGACGTATTGTCGCGGTTGAGGCCAATCTGCAGGCAGCTTTTGTTGATATAGGAACCGGTCGTAACGGTTTTCTGCCCTTTAATGAAATCCATCCCGAATATTTTCGCGAAGACTTGAGCGAACGGGACCGGAAATATATCAGCCAGCACCAGTGGAAAAAGCTGAAAATCGAGGATGTGGTCAAAAAGGGACAGGAGGTGCTGGTGCAGGTTGTCAAGGAGGTGACCGGTAATAAAGGCGCCAATATGACCACATATCTCTCCCTACCCGGTCGTTGCCTGGTGTTGATGCCCGGCAGTGACAGCGCCGGTATTTCCAGGAAAATAGTTGGCGAGGAACGGCGGGCGGCCCTGCGTGATATCATGAGCAGTTTTTCCATTCCGGAAGGGATCGGCTATATTATCCGTACCGCCAGCGCCGATATCACCAAAACCGCCCTGCAGAAGGATCTGCGCTACCTGCTCAGGCTCTGGAAAGAGATCAAAAAACGGGGCCAGACCATGAAGGCCCCGGCCCTGATTTATCAGGAGCAGGAAACCGTGGTTCGGTTCCTGCGCGATCATTTTACCCCGGATATCAGTGAAATTCTGGTTGACACCAAGGAATCCCTTGAACAGGTGCAGCAGTTTGTCGAACTGCTGCCCGCCAAACAACGCAAGGTGCGGGTAAGGCTGCATCGGGGCGCAAAACCCATCTTCAACCAGAACAATGTGGAAGAACAGATCGAATCGATCTACAAGCCCCAGGTGCCGCTGCCTTCGGGTGGCTCCATTGTTATCAATCCGACCGAGGCCCTGGTTGCCATAGATGTAAATTCGGGCAGGACATCGAAAAACGGCGATTTCGAAGAGACCATATTTCTTGCCAACATGGAGGCTGCCGTTGAACTGGCGCGGCAGCTACGGCTTCGCGACCTCGGTGGCCTGATCGTGGTTGACTTCATTGATATGCGTAATAAAAAACATATCCGTGAGGTCGAAAAACAGGTCAAGGCCAGTATGAAAAGGGACAAGGCCAAGGTGGATATCAGCCGGATTTCCCGGTTTGGCCTGATGCAGATCTCCCGGCAGAAGATGGGGGCTCCCATTGAAAAGGGCAGTTATCTGACCTGTGAACATTGCCAGGGACGCGGGGTTGTCAAGTCCGTGGAGTCCCAGGCGCTCTATTTTCTCCGCCGGATCCAGACCGGAATTTTACGCAAGAAAGTCCACCGGGTTGAATGCCGGCTGCCGCTTGAGGTGGCCAATTATCTGCTCAACAAAAAGAGGAAGGAACTTGCCGATCTTGAGGCCCGGCACGAGGCGACCATCGATGTTATACCCCGGCCGGAGATGAAACCCGGCGAAAACCGGATCGATTTCCTCCAGGCCCCGGCCGGATAGCAGAAGAGGCAATATCCGGAGAAAACACTTGCGTCCCGATGCGGGATACGGTATGCTCGCTGCCGTTATCAGCGCCTGTAGCTCATCTGGATAGAGTATCGGACTACGAATCCGAGGGTAGCAGGTTCGAATCCTGCCAGGCGCGCCAGAGATTGACACAGGCCCGATCAGAACAATCTGATCGGGCCTGTTTTGTTTGCGGAATTCGAATTTATACAGTTGTTGCTGGATTATCTATTTTTTCATCCCTGGTGCATAACAACCAGCAACTGGTGTTTTTGCACCACCTTCCCCGGAGAATGCACTGCAAATGTTTGTCCATTCTTCCTGTATTAGACGGATTGTCCGTTCTTTTTTCACCTCTTTCTACATTGTGCGTGTCTTTTTGAACGTTATTTGTTCTCTTGAATTCAATAGGATTATGGCCTGTGGTCCTGAAAAAGCTGTGAACCAAAGCAGGTAAAATTGCAGATAAGGATAGGTGTATTATGGCAACACTTGGCAACCAGTATCGTCTTGACGCCCACCCGGACCGGATTGATCTTTATGACCGACTCTATGAACCTCCTCATTGAGCGTATTGTCAAAAGACCCCTGACGCACTGTGTGGTAAACCTTTGTTATTGAAATGGCTGCCTGGGTCGGCGGAAGCAGTGAGGGGTGGTTGATTTTCCGGATTTGCGGAATCTTGTGCTTCCTTTCTTTTCCATGGAAAAAAAAGAGGCACTCAAGGGGGACAAACAGGGCATCGTGGAGAAAATAGTTTTAACCGGAACGTAAAATATGATACATTGATCAATAATCCTTGAGTGTTTTTCGTGGATTATGGATTTGATTTTATGTGTTTCATTGCCCTGCAATGCGAAAAGGGAAAGGGAGGAGGGAGTTATGAATAAATGGTTGTCCTGCATTCTGGTGCTTGTGATGGGGGTCTGCAGCCTGCAGCCGGTTCTGGCGGCCGAGTCAACGGCAGATGTTGTTGTCAGTAATGCACAGAAGGAAAAACTGCGGAAAGAAATTGTCGGTGATTTGATACTCCCAGGGGAGCAGCAGGAATATATTATAGGTCTTGGTGATGTGCTTTCCGTCAAGATTTACGGAGAAGGAGAGATGACGGCATCATCCGCGTCCGGGGGTAATCGTCCTGCTGCCGCAGGTGGTGGCGAGGCTGCGGGCGGTGGCGGCGATGTTCTTCGCCAACCCGGCTCGGGTGGGGAAGTACGGTTGGATGGCCGCATTTCATTAAAGCATATCGGAGATATCGAGGTGGCCGGTATGACCCTTACCCAGGCGGCCGATTATCTGAAAAAGCTTTATAAAACGGTTTATGATGATCCCATTGTCACCGTGGTCCTGGTGCAGAGCAACAGCCGCCGTTATACGGTCATGGGACAGGTGAGAAGCCCTGGTATTTTTTATCTCGATTTTCCGGTCACCATTATCCAGGCCATTGCCCGTAGCGGCGGTTTTACCGAGTGGGCAAACCACGATGTGACCATCATCCGTCAGGGCAGCGGTCCGATGGCAAAGAGAAAAAAGGAAAAAAAGACACTTACCTTTGATTATGATGATTTCATGAAGGGCAGGGATCTGGAGAAAAATATCTATCTGCAGCCAAATGATGTCATGATCGTGCATTAACGGAGAGGGATTATGAAGAATCAAGGGGGGAAACAGATTATACTGCTGGCCGCAGTCATCATCTTGAGCGCCATGACAGCGAAGACTGTCCGGGCCCGGCAGAATATCGTGATTGGCGCGGTTTCCGTCCGTTATGATCACCAGGACCGGACCTACGATAATAATGGGCCTGCCATGACTGTTACGGACGCACCAGATGGAGATGTCGTCGCCCAGGGTGTCGGCAATGCCACCGCTGGCAACAGGCCGGAAATCCTTGTTCTTGAAGATCGCAACGGTGACCGCCGGGACTATCTTCTCAGCCCCCGGCTTACCTTTTCGTCCACGGGTATCAGTGATGTGGTTGAGTTCACCTATTCTCCGGCAGTGCATTATGATCATCTTGATGAGACAACAGACGTAGACCATGATTTCGGCCTGCGGCTGGAGAAAAACCTGACCCGGAACTGGCTTGTTACCCTCAACAATCATTTTTTCCTCGGTGAAGATCCCCTTCGCGACGAAGAGCTGCGAACAGCCGACAGCGCGCCGGCGGCCGGAGAATCGCCTCCCC
Source organism: Desulfobulbaceae bacterium (assembly GCA_027011235.1). Classification (GTDB taxonomy): domain Bacteria; phylum Desulfobacterota; class Desulfobulbia; order Desulfobulbales; family Desulfobulbaceae; genus DRLX01. The sequence goes on along the minus strand of JALVAI010000219.1, from coordinate 1,930 downwards.
CGGAACCTGCGGTTGGTTCTCCGCCTGCAGAACCTGACCAGACGCTGACGGAACGGTTCGGTCGCAGGCGTTACTGGACCAATACCATGGACGCAAACAGCGAGTATACCTATGGAGAGGACCGGCTTGTCAGCATCGGCTATACCTTTGATGTTCTGCGCAACAATGATGGTGATATTGGCGGTTACACCGACTATGACCGCCATACCGGCGACCTTCAACTCCATCACCGTTTTAACCGTACATGGAGCGCCGAAGGTGAGGCCGGCTATACCCGGGGCCTGTTTGACGAGCCGAATGTACTTGTTATTACACAACCGGAGGGAGAAACCGGTGTCATTGATTCCGAAGACCTGAAGGAATATAATTTCAGGCTCAGGGGTACATACGATACCTCATCACATTATCACCTGTTTACCGAATACAGTTACCTTGGCACCGATTATGATTCATCCTTGCGGCAGGACTCGGATATCCATAACCTTGCTCTGGGATTCAACTATGATATCAGTCAGCACCTGCATGTCACCATGTCGGGCGGTCCTTCCTGGGTGACGCGTGATAACAGTTCCACGGAAACCGATTACAATGCATATGGAGGGATAACCTGGGATTTTCTCCATGGTTCGGCAACGCTTTTTGCCGACAAGAGCTATGTCCAGGATAATTTTGACGGCCGGGGCAGCGGCTTGACGGACTCCTGGGATACCGGTGTTACTCTGAATTATCAGTTGACCCGGGACCTGACGGCGACAATGTCCGCAAATTACAGTCATGACCAACGTAAACAGCTTCCCCTTTCGCAGACAGTTATCATCGTGGACCAGGAACAACCGGCACCAACGGAGCCGGGACAGTTCGAGTATACGGAGAAGGACTATGATGCCGGGGTTTCGTTGACCTATACCTTTCTTCGCTGGTACACCCTTACCGGCGGATATCGATACTATAATCACGATTCAGACCTGAATGCCGATGGCGCAGATTCCTATCATGAACACCGTGCCTTTATCGAGCTGGCGGTCAATAAGGAGCTGTTTCGCTGGTAGTCTGCCGGTGTAAACGGATACCCGGAATATGTGCGGAATTGCCGGCTACTTCAATATCAAGCATGCCCCCGAGCAAGGAAACCGTCTTCTTGAACGGATGATCTGGCCGCTTCGGCACCGCGGACCTGATGGATTTGGTTTTTTTCAGGACAAACGGGCAGGTCTTGCCCATGCCCGGCTCTCCATTATTGACCTTGAGGGCGGTTGGCAGCCCATTACCAATGAAGATAAGACCCTGTGGATTATCTTTAACGGTGAAATCTTCAATTATCCTGAACTGCGCCGGCAACTCATCAGATGCGGCCATCATTTTCGCACCGAATCCGATACCGAGGTCATTATCCACCTGTATGAGGAAAAGGGCGAAGACTGCCTGCAGGATTTGAACGGGCAGTTTGCCTTTGCCATTTATGACCAACAGAACCAGAGGCTATTTCTTGCCCGGGACCGGATGGGCATCCGGCCGCTCTTTTACACCTTCCATGATGGACGGTTGTATTTCGGCTCGGAAATAAAGACCATCTTTTCGGCCGATACCGCAATCCCCCGGGCATTGAATCCGGAAGTTCTCGGTGAAATTTTCACCTTCTGGAGTCCGGCCGGAGAGGAGACGGTTTTTCAGGATATACGGCAACTGAATCCCGGTTGCCTGCTGAAAATTGATCAGCAGGGAAAAATCACCCAAAAATGTTATTGGCAGATTCCTTTTGCCGATTCTTCCTGGTCAACCGCATCGGAACAGGACCTTGCCGAACAGTTGCGGGAACTGCTGATTGACGCCACCAGGATCAGATTACGGGCAGATGTTCCTGTCGGCGCCTATCTGAGCGGCGGCCTTGATTCTTCAACCATTACCTCCCTGATTACCCATTTTACCGACA
>JALVAI010000218.1 GCA_027011235.1 Desulfobulbaceae bacterium | reverse complement strand
GTAGCAAATCCTATCTTGATCAGTCCCAGACCAGTTCTTGCCACAGGATACCCGTGCAGTTTCCTGTACAGGACAGTTCCGAGAAAGAAAAAATTGAGAATCATGACGCTGGAGGTGGACAGGGCAATGGCCCGGTGCTGAAAGGTGTCGATGGTGAGCAGGATTATGACAATATTGGCACCAACGGCAAGAAAAGAGCCGATGACCGGATATTTTGTGTCATCCAGGGCATAAAAGACCGGCACCATGATCTTGACCGCCGAATAGGCAAAAAGCCCATAGGCATAACAGGTGAGGGCGGCAGCGGTCTGGCTTGTGTCAAAACTTGAGAAAACGCCATGCTCAAAGATCAGGCGGATGATGGGCGTTGCAAGCAGGATCAGACCGGCAGTGGCGGGAATGGCCAGGCTGAACACCATGAGCAGAGACGAGGCCAGGGTACGGCGCAGCCCATCCATGTCTTGTCTGGCCGCGCATTTTGCCATCACCGGCATGGCGGCAATTGATATGGCAACCCCGAAAATACCAATGGGAAGCTGGACCATGCGAAAGGCGTAGTTGAGCCAGGAAACCGAACCCTGGGCGCAGGAGGCGGCAAAGTTGGTATTGACGAATATGTTGATCTGGGTGGCGGAAAGGCCAATGGTGGCAGGCACCATGAGGCGCAGGATTTTTTTCAGGCCCGGATCGTTGAATTTGAGGCTGGGCCGGAAGATAAAACCGGTCTTTTTCAGGGCCGGCAACTGGATCAGCAGCTGGAGCAGACCGCCGATGAGCGTGCCCCATGCCATGCCGGCTATGGCGGGCAGGCCAAAACGGGGAAAGAGCAGGGCCAGGGAGACACCGCCAATGATTGAACCAAGGTTGAAAAAGGCAGAGGACAGGGAGGGGATGAAGAACCTGCCCCTGGTGTTGAGCATGCCCATGACAATGGCGGCCAGGGCGACAAAGAGGAGAAAGGGAAACATGATCCTGGTCAACAGGATGGTCAGTTCCGTCTTGCCGGCAATCAGGTTGAAATCAGGGGCCAGCAGGTTGACTATAGGGCCGGCAAAGTAGATGCCGATCAGGGTAAGAACACTGAGCAGGATGGCAAAAAAACTGAGTACCCGTCCTGCCAGTTCCCAGGTTTCCTCAGGACCCCGGTTGGCATCGTATTCGGAAAACACGGTGACAAAGGCTGCGGACAGGGCGCCTTCGCCAAAGAGATCCCGCAGGAGATTGGGTATGCGAAAGGCGACCACAAAGGCATCATAGGCAAAGCCGGCCCCGAACATGGAGGCAAATATCTGTTCCCGCACCAGGCCAAGCACCCTGCTGCACATGACGGCAATGGAGACCGCACCCGCGGCCCCGGCGATTTTTCCGGTTGAACCGCTTGCTTTGCCGTCCTTTTTCGGCTGTATCTTTCCTGTGGTCATTTACTATGTTATCACTTGACTTTACAAGGTTAATAAGAATATATAGAGTCACTGACGTTCATGGAAGAGATGGTTACCATCCCTGATGCAAAAGCGAAAGAATTATTCAGGTTTTGCTGTTGCCCAACCCGGATGGAAACATCCCCTTATCAACCAGACCCGCCCTACCGGAGGTATTCATGCAGGATGTACAACATATCAGGAATACGGTAATTTTAGGCCATGGCAATAGCGGCAAGACCACTCTTGCCGATGCGATGCTCTTTACTGCAGGCGCCGTCAACAGAATGGGCAAGGTGGATGACGGGTCATCGGTCATGGATTTTGAGCCGGAAGAAATCAAACGGCAGATTACCATCAGTGCGGCTTTTCATCATGTAAACTGGAAAAAGACAGAGATCTTCCTCAGTGACACGCCCGGTGATGATAACTTTGTCAATGAAGCAAAATTTTCCGCTCAGGTGGCGGATAGCGCTGTTCTGACGGTTGGGGCCGTACTTGGCGTTCGCAGCCAGACCGAACGTTTTGTCGATTATGTCCAGGACAACAACCTGCCCTGCGTGATCTGTATTACCAAAATGGACCGGGAACGGGCCAATTTTCATAAGACCATCGATGAGCTGAAGGAATCCTTTTCCCTCAACCCGGTTGTCCTCTATCTCCCCATCGGCGCTGAGGACGATTTCAAGGGTGTTGTTGATATTGTTGCCGGCAAGGCGCTGTTGTTTGCGGACGACGGTTCCGGCAAGGTGACAGCCGCTGATATTCCCGCTGACATGGAAGATGAGGTCGCCAGCCTGCGTGAAAACCTGATGGAATACGTGGCTGAAACCGATGATGATTTGATAGAAAAATTCCTGGAAGAGGGTGAGCTGACCGATGAGGAGCTTATATCCGGGCTGAAAACAGCAGTGCGGGAAGGCAATATTTCTCCCGTCTGCGCGGTGTCGGCTTTAAAAAATTATGGGGTCGGGATCGTTCTTGATGCTGTTGCCGATTATCTTCCCTCACCAGACCAGCGACCGGCCCAGGTCGGCACAGACCCGCAGGGAGAACTGATCGAGAGAAAGG
>JALVAI010000217.1 GCA_027011235.1 Desulfobulbaceae bacterium | reverse complement strand
ATTGCTCGGCCATGCCATGGGCGCATCGAGCGCCGTGGAAACCGTGCTGACCCTGCTTGGCATGCGCGACAATGTCCTGCCGCCCACCATCAACTATACGCCGGACCCCTCCATGGAAATCGATTGCGTGGCCGAGGGAAGCCGGGCTCTTGCCCAGGAATTTGTGCTCAAGAATTCCTTTGGTTTTGGCGGTTGCAACAGTTGCGCGGTGTTAAGCAAAATGTGACGAATGGATAGCCTTAAATTTCACTCCGGAAGGGACTGTGATGCCGCTGTAGGGGTCAAAGGTATCAGTTGGATGGAGAGGGTATCTTTGATGTCTGTTGACGCTGTGCCTGAAATTGGATACAAGAATTGAATAGCAGATAAGATATAATGGCCCTGGATCAGATACCATTTGCAATAAGAGAATTATATGAAATTCATGAGTGGAAACATGCATGTGCGATATTGGCAGGCGATTTCCCCGATGAATGGAACGATATCATTGAAGTCCTGTCTGAATTTCGCCTGTATAAAAGCTGGTTGACAACAGGTGGTGGTCAGAAGTCAAAAATTTCCGGATTTATTGATGAATTTCTCTACCAGAGAGGTTGGGAAGAAAAAAATTTTTCAACCAGGGTGGTGGTCGATGAGCAGTCGATGGACACGCCAACGCATAAGATCGATTGTTATAAAAATCGTATTGCCCTTGAGATCGAATGGAACAATAAAGATCCATTCTATGATCGTGATCTCAATAACTTCCGTTTATTGTTTGATCTGAGAGCCATCAGCGTGGGTGTTATCATAACAAGATGTGATGAATTGCAGGAGATCTTCAATGATCTTGGCAGGGGGCAATCATTTGGTGCTTCCACAACTCATATGAGTAAACTTCTTCCCAGGATAGAAGGTGGAAGCGGTGCAGGATGTCCTTTGCTCGTTTTTGGCATTTCCAAAAAGTTATATGTTGAGGATGAATAGCTATGAGCAAATTATCTGCAGCCGATGATTTATTAAGATTTGCCGGCAATAATAAATTTTCAACCATACTGGCTGATCCGCCCTGGCAATTCAAGAATCGTACCGGGAAAATGGCGCCGGAGCACAAACGGTTGTCCCGCTATCCCACCATGAAGCTCAATGAAATCTGTGATCTGCCGGTAGAGGCAATAGTCAATGATACAGCCCATTTATATTTATGGATACCCAACGCTCTTTTGGCTGAAGGATTAAAAGTCATGGAGCATTGGGGGTTTACCTATAAAACCAATCTGATTTGGTACAAGATCAGGAAAGACGGCGGCCCGGACCGGCGGGGAGTTGGTTTTTATTTTCGGAATGTGACCGAGATCATTCTTTTTGGTGTACGGGGGAAAAACGCCAGAACTCTGCAACCTGGACGGAGCCAGGAAAACATTATTTCCGCCCGGAAGAGAGAGCATAGCAGAAAACCTGATGAACAATACGATATTATCGAATCATGTAGTTGGGGGCCATTTTTAGAATTATTTGCCAGAGGCCCCCGCAGAGGCTGGGTTTCCTGGGGCAACCAGGCGGAACAGTATTCTCCGGACTGGGCGACGTATAAAAATCACTCCCAATCCAAAGTTGTACCCCTTCAAAAAGTTATAGGGCAGTAATCGCCTGCAAACGATGGCGTATCTATGGTGCGTCCTCGAAATTTCCATCATTACAGGTGCATATCTAAGATAAATAAATCAGTCGCCTGGTTGTTCCATTAAGGATTTTCCGGTAACGTGTGTTGTCCGTGGAAAATATCAGGGATCCTTCCGGCAGAGGTCGATCACATTGCACCTCCGGCGATCATGAAACAGTATGTATATCATGCCGATTTGAAAAGGTATTCTGTGCATAATCGTATAAAATTATTCATAAAAAACCTCGCCGGTTTTGCAAGTGTTATTTGACGCTGGTTATTGCCGGAAATAACAACTATGCAGCCAGCGAAAAACAGAAGGGTTTTTGTGGTCGGATATGATGTGGCCACCTGTCTCGGCAGTGATTTTGCCGCTACCTGGCAGGGGGCGGTGGTCGGCAGGGCCGGTTTCCGGCGCCTGACCCGCTGCACAACGGAAAGCCGCGCCAATGTGGTGGGTGAAATCCCGGACTGGGACCCTACCGGTCTGCCTTTTGTCGACCGCAAGGAGGCATCGCTCTGGGACGCGGCCTATGTCTTTCTCACCATGGAGGTCTGTCGTCGCGCCCTTGCCCATAGCGGCCTTGAAGTCACCCCGGAAACCGGACCCCGCATGGGCTGCCTGATCGGCTCGGCCTTAAACGGCACTGATGCCTATCGCATTGCCATGGATAATTATGTCAACCGGGGACCGTTCAAGGTCAGCCCCTATCTGTTGCCCAATGTCTGTGCCAATCTGCCCGCCGGCAAGGCGGGTATGCTGCTGGGATTTACCGGCCCGATTTTTTCCCCTCAGGGGGCCTGCGCCTCGGGTAACCATGCCATTGCCATCGGCGCCCGCATGATCCGGGACG
>JALVAI010000216.1 GCA_027011235.1 Desulfobulbaceae bacterium | reverse complement strand
CGATCTACTGCGTCGTGTGTCCTGTGGCGACTCTCAACATACTACATGTATAGTCAAGACCCGCCACAGAACACTACTCCTTGTATATCTGTGTTTTTACTTAGCCATCTTTAAGCTTTTGCCGGATTTTTTACGAGTTCATCATTATTGAGCTATGTGGCCAGTGGGGAAAGAAAAAAAAATCGAGTTTTTCTTGCTTTTTTTAAGTGTTGCCTGTAATCCGGAAAATATACAACAGATAATGTCCAGGCAACATTTTCTATGTTCCTGATTTTCTAACTTTTGCCGTTATTTGGGGAACACAATGGCTGAAAAGAGTTCCGAAAAAAAATCGTCCTGTGCCCAAAAAAACAGGAAAACAGCACCCAAAAAAAAGAAGAAATATGATGTTTCTTTTTATCATGACTGGTGTAAGGCCTGCGGTATATGCATGGCCTTTTGTCCCCAGAAGATTATCGAGGCGGACAAAAACGGTAAACCTGTCATTTCTGAAAAAGACAAATGTGTGGGTTGTCGTTTCTGTGAGATCCATTGCCCTGATTTTGCGATAACGGTCTCTGATCGAAAACTCCACAGGAGGCGGAACGATGTCTGAACCAACCAAACAACGCCACCTGCTCCAGGGCAATGAGGCCATTGTTGAAGGGGCGCTCACCGCAGGCTGCCGCTTTTTCGCGGGCTATCCGATTACCCCTGCCTCCGAAATCGCGGAACAGCTTTCCATTAAGCTTCCGGCGGTGAATGGTACTTTTATCCAGATGGAAGACGAGATAGCAAGCATTGGCGCCATTATCGGTGCTTCACTTGCCGGGGTCAAGTCAATGACCGCGACCTCGGGCCCCGGTTTTTCCCTGATGCAGGAAAATCTTGGTTTTGCCTGTGTTGCCGAGGTTCCCTGTGTCATTGTCAATGTGATGCGCGGCGGTCCTTCAACCGGTCTGCCGACCAGCCCGGCCCAGGGCGATGTGCAGATGGCCCGCTGGGGGACCCATGGTGACCATTCGATTGTCGTACTTGCCGTGTCAACAGTTATGGACTCCTTTACCATCACGGTCAAGGCCTTTAATATTGCTGAAAAATACCGGGTGCCGGTTATTCTCCTCTCCGATGAGGTTGTGGCCCATACCCGTGAATGCGTGGAATTGCCGGACACGAGCGAGATCAAGGTGGTAGACAGGATCCGACCCAGCGTGCCGCCCGACTGGTATAAACCCTATGAGGGCGACGCCCGTGGGGTCGCCCCCATGGCCGCTTTCGGGGACGGGTATCGGCACCATGTCACCGGCCTTATCCATGATGTCATGGGATTTCCGACCCAAAAACCAGGTGAGGTGGAAGAATTTCATCTTCGGCAGACCAAAAAAATAACCCGCGGATTTCCCGATATTCAGATGACCAAGGGGTATTTTCTTGATGACGCCGAAACCTTTGTCATTGCCTATGGCGCGGTGGCCCGGTCGGCGTTGCGCGCGGTCCAGGATGCCAGAGAAGCTGGAATCAAGGTTGGACTGTTGCAGTTGATTACCCTGTTTCCATTTCCCCGGAGAACCGTGGCACCGCTGCTTGGGCAATGCCGCTCGGTGTTGATTCCGGAAATGAACCTGGGCCAGATGAGTCGCGAGATCCAGCGGGTCAATCAGGGATCGTGTAATGTGGTGAAATACAACAGAATTGACGGGAAATTCATTACACCCCGGGAGATCTATGGCCAGTTGATAAAACTGTAACCCTTCTTTTGCTTACTTCAACCAGGTACGCTTATGCCTATTCCAGCACAGGCCTTGCGCCATAAATACCTTCGTCATAACAAGAAATTTCCCCATGTCTGGTGTCCGGGCTGCGGCAACGGCATTGTCATGGGAGCCCTGTTACGGGCCATTTACAGATTGGATATTGATCAGGACGATATTGTCCTGGCCTCGGGAATCGGTTGTTCCGGCAGGATGCCGACCTACCTTGACTTCAATACCCTGCACACCACCCATGGCCGCGCCCTGACCTTTGCCACCGGGGTCAAGCTGGCCAGGCCGGAATTGAATGTGGTGGCAATCATGGGTGACGGCGATGCGACAGCCATTGGCGGCAATCATTTTATTCACGCTGCCAGAAGAAACCTGAACCTGACCGCCATTATAATCAATAATTCCATTTACGGCATGACTGGTGGCCAGTATTCACCCACGACTCCGTTTGGTTCCAAATCGACCACATCCGTGTACGGCCATATCGAGCATGCCTTTTCCATTGCCGAACTTGCCGTGACCGCCGGGGCATCGTTTGTTTCCCGGGCAACGGTGTACCATGCCGACCTTATTGACCGGCTGATTGAACAGGCCATAGAAAAGCGGGGCTTTGCCGTGGTCGAAGTTATTTCCAACTGTCACGTTCAGTATGGCAGGCGTAATAAGCTCGGAGGTGCGGTTGATATGCTCAAACGCTTTAAAGAGCAGTCGGTCACCGTCAGCCGGGCAGCAAAGATGAGCCCGGAGGAACTGGAAG
>JALVAI010000215.1 GCA_027011235.1 Desulfobulbaceae bacterium | reverse complement strand
ATGATAGCGCTGCTGATGTCGCCTGGCTTGGGGACAAAATTGTACACCTGCGTATTTTTGACGACCCCCAGGGGAAAATGAACCTGTCCCTTCTTGATACCGGCGGCGCTATGCTTGTTGTTTCCCAATTTACTCTGCTTGGCGACTGTCGGAAGGGTCGTCGGCCCTCCTGGTCACAGGCCGCCCGCCCCGCCCTTGCCGAAAAACTTTATCACGACTTTATTGCCAGGGTCCGCTATCATGGTATTGTTGTCCGGACCGGTCAATTTCAGGCCATGATGGAGGTCGAACTGACCAATGACGGTCCCGTGACCCTGTTGCTTGATTCCCATAAACAATTCTGATTCCCCGGTTCCTTTATGACTGATTTTACCTGCGGCTCCATCTATCATGGGTTTGTCCTCAAGAGAAAAGAATTCATCAGCGAGATCGACTCCACCGTCTATCTCTTTGAGCATTCAATATTAGGCACCCCTGCCCTGGCAATTAAAAATAGTGATCCCAACAAGACATTCTGTATAGCCTTTCAGACTGTTCCCGAGGATTCCACCGGTGTTGCCCATATTCTTGAACATTCTGTGCTTATGGGTTCTGGAAAATATCCGGTTCGGGACGTTTTCGGCGAGATCAACAAGGGCGGCCTGATGACCTTTTTAAACGCCATGACCGGGTCTGATACCACTATGTATCCGTTTGCCACCCGTAACATGACGGAATATTTCAATATCATGGACGTCTACTGTGATGTAACCCTCAATCCGCTCCTGGAACGATCCACCTTTGAGCAGGAAGGCTGGCATTATCACCTTGAAGAGATTGGTCAGCCGTTACAGTACCAGGGTGTTGTCTACAACGAGATGAAAGGCGCCTTTTCCGATCCGTTCAGGCATCTTTTTCATCACACAATCAGCGCTCTTATGCCTGGTTCGACCTATGCCCATGAATCCGGCGGCGATCCGGCTGTAATCCCCCAGCTTTCCTATGAACAGTTTGTCGACTTTCACCGGAGCCACTATCATCCTTCAAACAGTACCCTATTTTTCTATGGCGATGCCGATCTTGAAGATGAGCTTGCCTTTGTCCAGGATAATTTTTTTCATCAATATACAAAGGCCGGGTATCAGGCTTCCATAAATAAGGGTAAAGCCATCCAGGGGCCTGTTTTCGTCAGGGAGCACTACGCCATTCAGCCCGGAAATGAAACCGAAGGTAAATCTTTTCTTGCTGTTGGTTCTCTGACCGGTACCGTCCTTGAACGCAAGCGAAATATCGCCCTGCAGGTTCTTGCCAATATTCTCTATAATTCCGACGCCTCTCCCTTAAAAAATGCTATAATTCAGGCCGGACTCTGTCGTGATTTCGGTGGTTTTTTTGTCACATCGTCTTCTTTTAAGACCTTCATGCTCACCTATCTGATCGGTTGTGATGAAGACGCCAGAGACGCGTTTCTCGGGGTGTATAGGCGCAGCCTGACCGACATGGCCTCCAGGGGGATGGATCATGCGCTGGTGTTGTCGGAGTTAAACAAGTATGAATTTTCCGTCCGGGAAGAACTCAATAAGGCCCAGCGAGGCCTGGCCCTTATCGGCAAGGCCCTGCCTGCCCTGAAATATGGTGCCGACCCATTTGAGGCCCTGCAGATAGATCAACTCTTTGCCGAAATACGGCAGGCGGCCCTAGAAGGCAATTATTTTGAAGAAATCATCAGGGAGTCTCTCCTTGACCTGGGCAACTCAGCCGTGGTCAGCCTTGTTCCCGATCCTGAACTGATGGAAAAAACGCTTAAGGCCGAGCAGGCCGCCCTTGCTGCCTATGCGGAACAGATTGGTCCGGCGGGACTGCACAGAATTGTTGAGCATACAAGAGAATTACTCAGGCTGCAGACAATACCCAATGACGAACAGACCCTGGCCCTGCTTCCCTCTCTCTCCCTCGATGATCTTGACCCTTCTCCCGATTTTGTTGTGGCTGTCTCTGAAACCGTTGCCGATACACCGCTCATTCAATGTGAGCTGGAAACCAATGGTATTTCCTATATTGATATTGGTTTTGACTGTACCGCCCTGCCCGCGGAAATGTTTTTGTATCTTGATCTGTTTGGGACGATCACGACGGAAATCGGAACCACGGATATAAATTACCGGGATTTTGCCACCCGCCTGAACATCTGCACGGGCAGCTTCAGTCATTCCTTTGCCACCTATACCAGACAGGGAGATTCTACGTGCGTCGAGCCGGTTCTCTGGTTTGAGGTAAAGGCCCTGTCCCATTATCTTGATGATGCCCTTGCTCTGGTCCGAGATGTCCTGGTCAATGTCTCCTTTCACGACAGGACCAGAATCCGTGAAATTGTGCAGCGTGAATTTGCCTGGGCCGAACATTCCATCCAGAGCGAGGGCTACGGGCTGGCTTCGACCAGGGTGTTTTCCCATCTCAGCCTTGCCGGCAAATATAATGAACAGGTGACCGGGGCAACCGCCTACCTTTGCCTGAAAAACCTTGTTACCGATTACGAAAATCGTGAGGATGATTTCCTCAATACCCTGAATGCATTAAAGAATACGCTGTTGGTGAAAAGTCGTCTTGTTGCCGCCGTTACCAGCAGAAAAGATGATTTGCTTCGCTGCAAAGAGCAGATAGGTGATGTTCTTGTCGACAGACCGGGTTCGCCGGTGTCCGAAGTATCATTCAGTCCCTCTTTTCCTGAATACCCCTCCCGGCAGGCATTCTGCACTTCTGCCGAGGTTCTTTTTAATGTGCAGGGCTGCCGGCTGTTTTCTGATCCAGAGGCATATAATGGCTCTTTTGAGGTCCTGAAGACATGGTTGTCGCGGGACTATCTTTGGAATACCGTTCGCCAGCTTGGTGGCGCCTATGGCTGTTTTGTTCAATTCAACCAGCGTACCGGCAACCTGGCCATGGTCAGCTACCGGGACCCGCAGATAGAAAAGACCTTTGCCGCTTATGATGGCGCCTGGAAGGAGGTCGAGGATATTGATCTTTCGGATTCTGTCCTCCGCCAGTTGATTATCGGCACATATGGCTCGTTTGTACCGCACCAGGGACCGGCAACCCGCGGCGCTGCAGCCCGAAATGAATATCTGCTTGGTATTACACCGGCCTTTAAACGGCAACGGCTTAAGGAGATCATCGGGGCGCAGGTTGTTGAACTGCAGTCATTTGCTCCATTTCTTAAAAATCTTGTCGAGGAAAAATATATCGCCACGATCGGCAATGGCGTCAAGATTCATGCCCATAGCGAGTTTTACGACGATATCATTGATTTGTAAGTGCTATTTGACCTTGTCAACGATCTTGCCGTAATATGGAGATTCATCGTCAATATACAGAGGACGGCCACGGTTGCACTCCAGTTTGAACTTCAGGTAATTGAGTTTTTTCAACTGTTTATACTTCTCCTGCTCGTCCGTGGCATGGGCGAGTAATTCCTCGGTTCTCACAATTTCCTTGTGCAGGGCCAGCTCTTCGGGTATGTATCCGGAATTCTTAAGCATTTTGTAGGCAATCCGGAGGTTTTCCGGAACATTTTTCATCTCGTCATCGGGCAGGGGCTTATTTTTCCAATGACTGAGATCCGGTCCCCTGCCCTCGGCAATGGCTCGTTCAATTTTCTGTTCGGCAATTTTATGCAGTGCGGTCAACATGGTTCTATTTTCCTGGTTATCCAAAAATAGCCCACAAAGTGTGCCGGTCCGGGCTGGGCTATTTTCATTGTTCGAGGTTTACGCTTATCTATTGTGACTGTGGCCTTCTGGTCCAGCTATGCCATGCCGGTTACATTCGGTTTGTCTTTTTTGAAAGTAGAGTATCCTTGCGGAAGTTTGTATCATCTTTTTTGGGATAGTCAATTATATAATGAAGACCCCTTGATTCCTTTCGCCTGTCGGCGCTGGTAATTATCAGATCGGCAATAACGGCCAGGTTGCGCAATTCCACCAGATCCGGTGTCAACAGGTAATCATCGAAATGCTCCTTGATTTCCGTAAGGATCGGGGTGATCCGCCTTCTGGCCAACAGCAATCTTTTTTCTCTGCGGACAATCCCCACATAGTTCCACATCAGCCGCCGAATCTGGTCCCAGTTATGACTGATGAGTACATTTTCCTCGATAGATCCGGCGGCACCATCCCGCCAGTCCCCAGTTTTTGTAAATGGCTTTTGGTTGTATTCCGGCCATAATTCCTTTAGCCTGCTGGCAGCCCGGTCCGCAAAAACAACCGCCTCCAGCAGTGAATTGCTTGCCAGCCTATTGGCCCCGTGCAGACCGGTACATGCGGTTTCCCCAAGGGCGAACAGGTTTTTCAACGTTGTTTCGCCCCATGTGTCGACCTTTACACCGCCACACATATAATGGGCAGCAGGCACCACGGGAATTGGTTCTCTGGTGATATCAATACCATATTTTTTACAGGTGGTATAGATGGTTGGAAAGCGGTTACGGATGAAATCAGGCTGCCTGTGGGTAATGTCCAGATACACGCAATCGGCGCCGCTGGTTTTCATTTCAGCATCTATGCCGCGGGCAACGCTATCCCTGGTTGCCAGGTCGCCACGCCTGTCATGTTTGTGCATAAATGGTTCACCCTTGGCATTGACCAACACTCCGCCCTCACCACGCACGGCCTCGGAGATGAGAAAATTTTTTATCCTGGGATTATAAAAACAGGTTGGGTGGAACTGGATAAACTCAAGATTCGCCACCTGCGCACCTGCCCTGTAGGCCATGGCAACGCCATCACCGGTTGCAATGTCCGGGTTGGTGGTATAGAGATATACCTTGCCGCAGCCGCCGGTACACAGCACCGTTGCCTTGCTGAGCCTGGTCTCCACCTTTCCTGTCTCTCGATCCAGAACATATGCGCCAATACACTTATCTTTGTCCGGCGGCATTTTCCCCGCCGATGCCTTGGAGGCGATAAGGAGATCGATGGCGAGGTGGTTTTCCAGGATTTCAACATTTGGCCGCTGGCTTATTTTTTCCAGCAGGGCTCGTTCTATTTCATGGCCGGTGAGGTCAAAGGCATGGGCAACCCGCCGATGCGAATGTCCCCCCTCCATACCCAGATCGAATTCCTCCCCATCCTTGCCTTGCTGGAAACGTACCCCCAGGTCAATCAACTCCCGGACCCGTTCTTCACCGTTTTCAACCACCAGGCGCACGACTTCTTCGTTGCAAAGGCCATCTCCTGACACCAGGGTGTCTTTCACATGATGATCAAAATCGTCATCTTTGGACAGCACCGCCGCTATCCCTCCCTGGGCCAGATTTGTCGCCGTATCGGTTCTTTCCTTTTTTGTTACAAGGGTTACCGAGCAAAAAGAGGAAACCTTAAGGGCAAATGACAGCCCTGCGATCCCGCTCCCGATAACCAGCACATCGCTTTGCATTATCGCACACCATGGGTAAAATTATTATGAAAAGGGAAAATGTTTCACGTGAAACATGAAAAAAGTTCTCCCGAATGAAGGTTTGTAGTATACTCCTGATCATTTATTCCAACAAGGTGAGACAGCATATGAAAAATATGAAGGCCAAGGTGGTGGTTCTGGCAAATCAGAAGGGTGGGGTCGGTAAGACAACAACAGCGTTAAACCTTGCGGCAGTGCTGGCGTCAAAAGGGAAAAAGGTGCTGCTTGTCGACTCCGACCCCCAGGGGAATGCCTCCAGTGGTGTTGGTATGTTTCAGGCCTCCAGGGAAAAAAACATCTATCAATGTTATATGGGGGGGATGGATGTTGCTGGCTGTGTTCAGGAGACGAATGTAAAAAATCTCAGTATTCTTCCCGCATCCATTGATCTTGTTGGTGTGGAGGTGGAGTTGATTTCGCTTGAGGACCGGGAAAAGCGGTTACGCTCTATTTTGCATCCGGTGCGAAAGCAGTTTCAATATATTATTATTGATTGTCCTCCATCTTTGGGCCTGTTGACCATTAACGGTTTAACTGCAGCCGATTCGGTCCTGATTCCGCTGCAGTGTGAATATTTTGCCCTTGAAGGGTTGGCTCTGCTTGTTAATACTATCCGAAGGGTCAAGAAAACACTGAACCACGGTTTGTATATCGAGGGGTTGCTGTTGACCATGTATGACCGCAGGAATCGCCTGACCCATCAGGTCGCTGACGAGATCAGGGGCCATTTCGGGGACCAGGTTTATAAAACGGTCATTCCGAGAAATGTGCGATTAAGCGAAAGTCCAAGTCATGGCAAGACTATTCTTGAGTATGATAAAAACAGTACGGGCGCCAAGGCGTATGTACGGTTTGGCAATGAATTTCTTCGCAGGGCAAAGGTGTAGACAATGGCAGCAAAAAGCGTGTTGGGCAGGGGAGTAGGTGCGTTATTGCCGGATGATTTAGAGGTTGATGGTGAAGAAAAATTTTTTCTCTGTGATATCGACAGGATAGAGCCGAACCCGCAGCAACCACGGAGCTATTTTGATCCAGAGAAGCTGCGGGAACTGTCTGAGTCCATCCGTCAGCGGGGAGTCATTCAGCCGTTGCTGGTAACCCGGGGCCAGGGGAACCGATACCATCTCATAGCCGGAGAGCGGCGTTTACGGGCCGCCAAAATGGCGCAGTTAGACGAGGTTCCTGTGGTGGTCATGGATGAGGCCTCGACCAATGAGCGGCTGGAGTTGGCACTTATCGAAAATATACAACGGCATGATTTAAATGCCATTGAAGAGGCGATGGCCTATGCTCGCCTGATCGAAGAGTTTAACCTGACCCAGGAGGAGGTCGCCGACAAAGTAGGAAAAAAGCGATCGACAATAACCAATACCCTGCGTCTTCTGAAATTACCTGAACCCATTCGGGATGATGTGATTGAACAACGCATGAGCGAGGGCCATGCCAGGGTCCTGTTACGTCTGCAGGGGGATCAGGAGGCCATGCTTGCGGTCAGGGACAGGATTATCAATGATAAACTATCGGTGCGGCAGGCGGAAAAGTTGTGCAGGGCAGGGCGCAGCAAGACCTCTTCAGGAAAAAAACGGTCGTCTGTCCCAAGCCAGGATTCAGAACTCCCGTCCTCATACTGCAAGGCCATAATCAATCAACTGACCAATGCCCTGAACACCAAGGTCAGGATCCAGCAGAACGGGGGGCGGGGTAGGCTTGAAATCGACTACTACTCTGCCGATGATCTTGATAGACTGGTCAATCTGTTGACGATGGGCAAGGAATAGGTGTAGCATGGCATTGATGCAGATAACAATAATCCCCATTGGTACCGGTTCGACCAGTGTCGGTGATTATGTGGCCGGAGTGCAGAAGTTGTTGCAGAAGAGAGGGTGTTCATTTGAGCTTGCTGACATGGGGACGGTCGTGTATGGACCAGCATCGGAACTGTTGCAAATAGCCGCGGATATCCATGAATACCCTTTTGGCTGCGGTGCGCAGCGGGTGGTAACGAATATTGTCCTCGATGATCGGCGTGATAAAGAGCAGGCCATTGGAGATAAGCGGCGCGCCGTCCGGGCTCGTCTTGGAGGAGGTACATGAAGAGAAAGTTACGGAAAACACCCTTTATTCTTTTGGGATTTTTTCTTCTTCTCTGGCTGGTAGGAATATCGCTGGGAGAGCCGACTCGGGTCCTTGAACAGGCCAAATCCATCTGCCTTGAATGTATAGGAATAGGGTAGGGGATGCAGACGATACGAAAGCTGGTTCAGGCGGTATGGGTATTTTTGATCAATGGGTTCTGGGGTTTTCCGATCACCGGTAACCTGTATCAGGGCCCCCTTAAAATTATCTGTTCACCCGGCTTGAATTGTTATTCCTGTCCGGCGGCAACAACCTACTGTCCTATAGGGAGTTTGCAGCAGTTATTGCTCAGTGTGCGGTTTTCCCTCCAGACCGGACACTATTATATCGGTACCTATGTCCTGGCCAGCATGGGACTGCTCGGAGCGAGTTTTGGTCGTTTTATCTGCGGTTGGGCCTGTCCCTTTGGTCTTGTCCAGGAGTTATTGTATAAAATTCCGACCAGAAAATACTCTGTCCCGGTGGCCTTGAACTGGTTCAAGTACCTATTTCTTCTTGTGTTTGTTGTTATTTTACCCCTTCTTCTGGTTGACCAGTTTGGGTTGGGAAAACCGTGGTTCTGTAAATATATCTGTCCCGCCGGTACCCTGGAAGCAGGTATTCCAATGGTTTTCCTAATTCCAGATTTACGGACAACTATTGGATTTCTTTATCTTAATAAGATCTGCATCCTGACAGGCGTGATCATCTGGAGCGTGCTGGCATCGAGGCCGTTTTGTCGTACCATGTGTCCGCTTGGCGCATTTTATGCGCTGTTTAACAGGGTCAGCCTGATAAAGCTCGATTTGGATAAAGAGGCCTGTACAAATTGCAAGGCCTGTCATAAGGTATGCCCTGTCGAAATCCGGTTTAACGAGACCCCGGGCAGCGGCGAATGTATTAACTGTATGAAATGCATGACCGATGCCTGTGATTTTGACGCCATTTTTGTAAATGTAGCAGGTTACCGTCTGGCCAGGACAGGGAAGAGCCGACCGGTTTCCGCTCGCCAATCATGATATATTTTTCTATGAAAGCATGTAAAACATTTCTTGTTGTCCTGTTGGTTATTGGTTGTGTATGCCAGGCGTCGGCGGCCTTTGCCCAGATGGTTTCCATTGCCGGCAATAATATTAACATGCGGTCCGGCCCTGGAACCCGTTACAAGGTTCTCTGGAAACTTGGGTCAGGGTTTCCTTTGAAGGTTTTAAAGAGGAAGGGCAACTGGATACG
>JALVAI010000214.1 GCA_027011235.1 Desulfobulbaceae bacterium | reverse complement strand
AAAATCAATCTCGCGGGAAAGACTGCGGGCAAATTCGTGGACAACAGCGGTGGGCCGGTGCCCCTGCACCTCCTCGAGGTGTTCTTCCATGAGGCTTGCGATATGGGCCAGGATTTCCAGATCAACGGCAATGGTATTTTCAATGCCAGGCCGCTGGACCTTGACCACGACCTCGGCGCCGTCCTTCATGGTCGCCCGATGGACCTGGCCGATGGATGCGGCGGCAAGGGGGTCCCGGTCAAAGGATGAAAAAATTTCTTCCGGACCGCTCCCCAGCTCCTCCTTGAAGATGGCAACGACCTCTTCATAGGGAAAAGGCGGGACCTTGTCCTGGAGTTTGGCCAGTTCGGAAAGATATTCAGGGGGGATAAAATCGGGCCGGGTGGACAGCAACTGGCCGAGCTTGACAAAGGTGGGCCCCAGTTC
Organism: Desulfobulbaceae bacterium; assembly: GCA_027011235.1. GTDB lineage: Bacteria > Desulfobacterota > Desulfobulbia > Desulfobulbales > Desulfobulbaceae > DRLX01. Next base: position 2,080 of record JALVAI010000214.1, on the reverse strand, counting down.
CTCCATGGCCATCCGCAATCGTTCCTGGCGGGATAACCGGTGGACCTGGGGCCTGGGTTTGCGGTTAATCATCTGCAGGCCGGACTCCAGATATTGATCGATATGGAGACGATCAATCAGGTCTTCAAAACCGTATTTAAACAGGACCTGGAGAATGCGGTGGTAGCGGTTCAGGTGCCGGTAGGTACGGCCGATGACGCCAAGCTTGCGAATACTGAACAATAGTGATTTGCTCCCCGGACCTTGAGATTTGTGACCGGCAGCAAAAACCACCCCGGTCAGTCGGTGATATTATTCCATCATGTTATTTATTGATCGCGACCTGCAGCTCCTCAATTTTACGTTGCAGATCGGCAATATCATCCTTGGTGGCAAGGTCAAGCTGTTGTATCCGCTCCTCGACCCGTTTATTGATCCAGAGTTCCAGCTCATCCTTGGCCTTTTCCGATTTTTTCATCAAATCATCGACAAACTGTTTTCCCTCCTCGCGGGTCAACTTGCCCTTTTCAATCAGGTCGCCTTTAAGCTCCTCGATTTTGTCCCTGGTCAGGAATGCGGCACCGATACCTGTATAGACAACATTTTTCAATAGATCCTTCATGGTCTCCTCCTCGTAATGGCAACATTACCGATCAACATGCAGGCATGCCGAAAAATTATCGTTTTTCTATATCTCGATGGAAAACATTGAGATTGCAGCCGGATCTGTCAAGGAACTTTTTCAAATATTCAACCACGGCAACGGAACGGTGCCGGCCGCCGGTACAGCCGATGCCGATACGAAGCCGGGATCTTTTGCCACCAGCATGCTGGCGGACAAGAAAGAGCAGTAATGGTTCGAGAAGGACAAAAAATTCACGACCGGTCTCGTTGTCAAGGGCATAGGCGGCAACATCTTTCTCCAGGCCGCTGCGGTCCCTCAATTCGGTGACCCAGTAGGGATTGGGAAGGAAACGGACATCCCAGACCAGATCGGCCTCCGGGGCCCCGTGTTTGTAGCCGAAAGAAAAAAGGGAGACCGTAAAATCGCGGCCCGTGGTTGTCTGTTGCCGGGTCATGGTTGGATATACATGGTATGGTTCAGGAGGCGGAACAGAGCATACGGATTGATTCCGCCTTTTCACTGATGCCGCGTTTTAAAATCTCATGGTTGTAGGCGGCAATAACATCCGGTCGTTTCAGCATACCCAGCACCCAGGGCTCTTCCAGGCTTTCCACCACGGGAATTTCATCAATACCCTTGATATCAAAAAGCTGCATGGCATCGTAAAGATTATCTTCCGGGGTGAGCATGATCACATCACGGGTGCAGATCGCTCCCACCATGTAACAGACGCGCTGCTCCTCGTCATGGAGGATATTTTTCACATCCTGCATGGAAACCACTCCGACCATCAGCCCCTTATAATTTATCACCGGAAAGTAAAAGCTGTCCTTGGCGTAGCGAAATAGCTCAAGCAGCTGATTTATATTGGCATTTTCGCTTATAAAATCCACATCCTCGGTAATCGCCTTGCCCACCTTGATCGACTTCATGATGGCCACTTCCCGCCCTTCGTGGATATCGATGCCCTCACGGGAAAAATCCACGGTATCAATCGAGTCGTGATAGAAACGGGTGGCGGTGACCGTGCTGAGAATCGACACCAACATGACCGGGATAATGATGACGTAATTTCCCGTCATTTCAAAAAGCAGAAAAATTGCCGTCATGGGGGCATGGGTGGATGCGGCAAGAAACGCGCCAATACCGATGGTGGCATAGGCGCCGGCCGAGGCGGTATATTCCGGGAGCAGGTAATGAACGACACTGCCAAAGGCGCCGCCACAGACCGCGCCGATAAAAAGGGCGGGCGCAAAAACACCGCCGGCCCCTCCTGACCCCAGGGTGATGGCGGTGGCAATGGATTTTAGAAAGATCAGGGCCAACATGACAGTGGCGATGGTGTGTCCGGCCAGGGCCTTTTCAATGTACTCATACCCGTCCCCCATGACCTGGGGAAAGGCAATACCCAGACAACCAACCAGCAGGGCGCCAAAGATGGGTTTGAGCTGGGGATGCATGGGAAGCCTTTTGAAC
>JALVAI010000213.1 GCA_027011235.1 Desulfobulbaceae bacterium | reverse complement strand
CCTCCTCGACATTGCGGGCAGCGCCGAAAAAACGTTTGGGCCGATGCAGGGCATTGGCTTCGACCCCGCCGGAGAGAATCTTGCCGGATGCCGGAGTTACCGTATTATAGGCACGGGCAAGGCGGGTGATGGAATCAAGAAGAATAACAACATCATTTTTGTGTTCAACCAGCCGCCGGGCCTTTTCAATGACCATTTCAGCCACCTGGATATGCCGTTGCGGCGGTTCATCAAAGGTGGAACTGACGACTTCGGCATCCACATTGCGCTTCATGTCGGTGACCTCTTCGGGTCGTTCGTCAATCAATAGAACAATGAGTTTGATTTCCTTGTGATTATGGACAATGGAGTTGGCAATTTTCTGCATGAGAACAGTTTTTCCCGTCCTCGGCGGGGCAACGATGAGCCCCCGCTGTCCCTTGCCCAGGGGAGCGGCTATATCAAGGACCCGCATGGAGTAGTTATCCGGTTCAACCTCCAGGTTTATTTTCTCCTCGGGATACAGAGGGGTAAGGTTGACAAACGCTGTCTTGTTTTTGGCCGCAGCCGGGGGCTCAAAATTGATCGAATCCACTTTGAGCAGGGCAAAATAGCGTTCATTATCCTTGGGAGCCCGCACCTCTCCTTCAATCGTATCACCGGTACGAAGATTCAACCTGCGAATCTGGGACGGAGAGACATAAATGTCATCGGGTCCCGGCAGGTAGTTGTAATCCGGAGCCCGTAAAAACCCGAATCCATCCTGAAGAACTTCGAGTACTCCGCTTCCTCTCAGCTTCCCATCTTCCTTGGCCTGGGCCTTTAAAATAGCAAAGATGAGTTCCTGCTTGCGCATGGTGCTGTAGCCCTCGATTTTCAATGAGGCGGCAAGAGCAACCAGTTCCTTGATTTTTTTGTGTTTCAATTCAGTTGGATTCATTGACCAGGTCTTCCTCCGATAAGGTCACTTGGGTATTACGGCACTGTTGCCAATGCCTGACAATTCTAAAAATGGCCTGACATCCGCAACTTCAACAGGTCCCGGACAGGCTATAATAATTAAATAAAACGGGACTTTTTTTACCGCTGGCAATGTCTTTCCATATGTTCCAATCAAGGACACCGGAGGCAACAGAAAAAATCTATTTTTCCCTATGATGATTCCTGGTTGTCACACGACACATCAACGGTACAAACAGTTATTTTAACCAGTAAAGAACCGACAAAAATCAGTAACCGGCCGAATACTGACAAAAAAAGAAATTTCAGCTCATTGAAACAAATACGGCAAGAACATGACGCAAGACCCTGGCATCGAATCAATAACCGGTGGTCGCACGGAAAACTGATTGTTCTTGAAAAACAGAACAGCTACCGGCTGCAAAATTATTTTAATCAATATCTTTATTGAATATTTCCGGCGGAAAATGCCTTGAAACTATAACAGTTGAGAATAGTAAAATGAATTTTTGCGATGTGCGTCTGTCCGTTGAAAAGATCAGCGAATAAGTCCTCCAAGCCGCAGGTGTTCTGCAACTCCCTCCATACTGGTTAAATATTTACTTAACCCTTGCATGTCAAGCGTTTTCTACAACACAAAACAGGTTTTTCAAAAAATTCCAAAAAAGGAACTGCACCTGTGCCAATTTATCCTTTTTTTCCGGCCAACATTTTTGCATAGTGCCGTCCAAGATGCATTACCTGCATACAGGTATGAAACCAGGATGCACTGTTATCAATACAATGATCGGCGCCCTTGATCTTACGGCGCAAGGGCCACTGAATGGACATGGCCTGTTCGGCATCCCGGATGCTTACCTTGTCCCTGTGGACAATCCGGTTGCATCTGATTTCCTGTGACGCGTATACAACAACGATACGATCGACATCCTGTTCCCATCCGGCTTCAAAAAGTAAGGGTATTTCCACCAGAACAGGATATTTTTTTGCCCCCAGGTATTGCCGGTGCATTTGAGCCCTGGCCAGGGGATGGAGCATGGCATCAATCTCATCCCGCAACACCTGATCAGAGAAAAGTTCCGCCCGAAAACGCTGCCGGTCAAGAAGGCCCTCTATGGTAAAAAAACGGTAATTATGGGATTCTTTCAAGGCCAGCCATCCGGGTTGTCCCGGTTTCAGAAGTTCCCTGCAGATGGCATCGAGATCAATACGTTCCAGTTGGAAACAACGGGCCCAGTAAGCGGCCACCCGGCTTTTTCCTGAACCTATGCCTCCGGTGATGCCAATCAACATGATCTACGGATACCGTTGTTCAAGTTGGCGCAAAACCTGCCTGATATCTTCAGGCAATGGAGCGGTAAACTGCATGACCTGTTCACTGACGGGATGGGGAAAACACAAGGTAGAGGCATGCAGGAGCTGGCGCTTGACAGGTGGCTCAAAATTCTCCCTGATCCTGCCACCATAAAGCGGATCACCGGCAACCGGTGCGCCAAGAGAGGCCATATGTACACGTATCTGATGGGTACGTCCGGTTTCAAGACCGATCTCGGCAAAAGAAAATCCGGGCCAGGATGCCAGGATCTTCCAATGGGTGACAGCATGGCGACCCGACTCGGGGCGGACCGCCATTTTTTTCCGGTTGACGGGATGGCGGCCAATGGCAGCAGTAAGAGTTCCCCGGGGTTTGCCGGGATTCCTCAACAGAACGGCATGATAGGTTTTTGCCACCCGTCTTTTTTGAAAACTTTTTGATAATGCCTGTAATGCCGTCTCTGTCCTGGCGACGACCATGATTCCGGAAGTATCTTTGTCCAGCCGGTGTACAATGCCAGGTCGTACCGCATTGGCGCCCGGCAGAGATTTATATCTATGAAGCAGGCCATTGACCAGGGTGCCGTCACGATTACCATCGCCGGGATGAACCACCAATCCGGCCGGTTTGTCGATCACCAGGAGATCATCATCTTCGAAAAGAATGTCGAAATTTATGGACTGGGCCTCAAGACCGGTTGGTTCAGGCGTTGGAAATCGCAGGACAATTTCGTCCTTTTCACGGAGGCGATACCCTGCTTTGACTGGAGAATTGTTCAGCAGAACACTACCGGTACGAATAAGTCGGCCAAGGGCTGAGCGGGAATACTCGGGAAAGTGGCGAACAAGATAGTGGTCCAGCCGCTGGCCGGCCGAACCGGCTGTCACGATAAATAATTCGGGCAATGGCAGTTGATCACTCACGCAGAGATGAGTTCAAATGGGATGTGAGGTGTATCTTGGATGGAAACAACGATCATTACATACAGCCAACAACCATAAATAGAAGCATCATGCAAGACAGAGACGGTTCCCTGCCTCATTGGCCATAAACGGCTCAGCTATCGACCCTTTTTATTGTTGCCGTGGCCACAGCCAACCCGTTTCCGTGCTACCGGTTATTATGAAAAAAACAGTAGCCACGCAATAAATTACGTCAGGTAATCAGTTAAACAGTTTTTCTATCTGTTCCTCTATTTCCTGTTCTTCAAGATCCTGGGCAAGAGAAAGTTCTTTGACCAGAAGGCTTTTGGCTGTTTCCATCATTTTTCGCTCCCCGTAGGACAGCTCTTTATCCACCCGAAGGATATAAAGATCACGTAGAACAACGGCAACTTCGTAAACCGATCCGGTCTTGATCTTCTCCATATAGTCACGATACCGCCGGTTCCAGGTCTGCGAACTTATTTTGATGTCCCGTTCCTTGAGTATCTCAATGACCTTGTCAACCTCTTCCCTGGAGATGATTGCCCGAAGCCCGACGTTATCGCTGTTTGTTGTCGGGATCATGATGGTCATGTCATTATCCAGGATTTTCATCACATAAAAGGATTGATCAACACCACCAACAGTCTGGGTCTCAATTGCCTGAATGCGACCGACACCGTGCGCCGGATATACGGCCATATCTCCTGCTGTAAACACTCTTTCCTCCTGTTTACACATGTGGGTAAGCGGTTAAATATAATGGATGCAACTTACCGAAAAAAAAACTGCCATCATGCAGATGAACTCTTTAAAAGTCCAGACTATGCTTAAAGCTGGCCAAGTAAAAACAAAGATATACAGGTAAGCGGAGCGTAGCGGAGACTCCGAGAAGTAGTGTTTTGTGGCGGGTCTTAACTATACATGTACTATGTCTGCAAGTCGCCACAGGACACACGACGCAGTAGATCGAAGTTTTTACGACGCCATCACGTATGAGTTACTGAAAAAATATCTGGACAGAAGGTGGTTGTTGTCAGCACGCAATATGCTCAGTTTGAATGTGGAGGAGAACCATAACAACTCTGCCCTCATAACCCAACAAACACAAAACCATCAACGACAAAAAAACTCTAGGCCACCTTGAAAAACTTCCGCCGGACCTCTGCGTCACAGAAAAATGCTCACATATCTAATATGGTGCGCTTTTTAATTTTCCTGTTCCTTGACCTCGAACGAAAATTCTAACCTTTCAAGGCACCCTCTAACCTGATAATTGATACTTTGCTCGAATTTGCGCCGCGTTACCTGCCAACCAATAAATATTATTGCCTTTTTTCTTCCGCATATGAGCAAAACGATCAATCCGGGTCTCAAGGATAATCACTATACCAAATTTTCCTTAAAAAAGCAAAAGGTCCCTTGTCCGGATATCTGTCTGATACACCTTCCGGTATGAGCATGACGGATGGAAAAAATTCTTCTGGAATATAACTGATGGCGTCGAAAGGTCAATCCATGCAGCCCATACCGGGAAATCCTTTGATGAACCAAAAATATAGGAAAAAAGGGTATTGTTGTTTTCTGGTACTGGTTGTGCCTTAATTGATCCGGTTCATGCAACGCTCTATTCCCTGCTGCAGAAACAGGGTGATCGCCTCGTCGACCTTGGGCAGCAGGTTTGTCAATGTCTTGGTTTCATCGCTGGAGAACTCAGACAACACATAATGATCCACTGGAATACCGTGCCCGTTTTCATCCAGTGCTGGTCTGCCGATACCGATTTTGACACGGGCAATTTTTTTGGTTCCCAAGGCCTGGATAATCGACCGAACACCATTGTGACCACCAGCTCCGCCACCGGCAACAACTTTTACCCTGGAAAAAGGTAGGTCAAGATCATCGTGGATAATAAGAATGTTTGCCAGGGGGATTTTAAAAAATCGAACAAACGCGGCCACACAGCTCCCGGATCTGTTCATAAAGGTCATCGGTTTTACAAGACACACCTGCTGACTGAATAATCGCTGCCTGCAAAACTCTCCGGAAAATTTCCCCTGCCGGAGAGGACAGTTGGAGCTGGCTGCAAAATGATCCAGCGCCATGAATCCGACATTATGGCGGGTTGTTTCATATTTTGGGCCGGGATTGCCTAATCCGACGACAAGATAATCGTTTTCAGCCATGGAGCTTGAGATATGGGCAAAGGAAATTGAGGCAAACCGTTACAGGGGATTACCCGTCTTCCTGACAACCTTTTACGTCTGTAGCGGGCAACAAATGGCAGAGAACAAAAAAAGCCGGGAATAATTCCCGGCTATGCATAATGTACCATTTTCCGGTATTTCGGAAAAGCAGTATTACTGTACCTGAACAAAGGTCATTTCAGGATCATCGAGCATGGTTACCTTGTCCGGCAATGGGAGATCGCCAAGGGTAAGTCCTGCCTCTCCCCGGTCCAGCTCGGTAATATCCGCCTTTATGGAATCGGGGATATCCAGTGGACAGCCTCGCAGGCGGACACTTGTCTTGAAAACCTGCAACTCTCCACCCATATCAACCCCTCTGGCAACTCCGACAAACTCGATAGGCACAACAAAGTCAAGGGGCTTGTCAATATCTATTTCCAGAAAATCAACGTGAAGCAGCCGGTCACTAACAGGTTCTTTCTGGATCTCCTGAACCAGCACCTGGCGCGCATCCTTGCTGTCATCCTTAATCTCAAGGGTTATAACCGCATTACGGCCATGAATGAACAGAAGATTTTTGAACAGTTCAGTGGCGTCAAACTGGAGCGGCAACGGTTCTTTGCCACCGCTGTACAGTACCGCCGGCGTCATGCCGTCCATCCGCAAACGGCGCATGGGTCCCTTGCCAAAAACAGTTCGTCGCGCTGACGGCATTGTTACCTGTAACATTAGAAACCTCCTTCTCTAACAGGACCAAACCTGTTGACAAAAAATGAAATATTTCAATAATCGGGATGAGGACTGCTGAGAAATAAACAACTATCCACAGTTAATTTGGGTAACTTTAACTTAAAAACTATACAAACAGATAGCTTACCGAGTCCTCCGCATGTATTCTTCGAATGGCCTCGCCAAGCAGCTCGCCAACGGACAGCACGGTTATTTTTGAACATTTATCGGTCTTGTCCCGCAGGGGAATGGAATTGGTGACCACAAGTGATTTTATACAGGAATCATTAAGCCGATCTATGGCCGGTCCGGAAAGCACTGCATGGGAACAGCAGGCATGTACCTCGCTGGCCCCGTTTTCCTTCAGCTTGGTTGCAGCCCCGCACAAAGTCCCGGCCGTATCAACCATGTCGTCCAGCAAAATAGCTGTTTTCCCTTCCACATTGCCGATAACGTGCATGGCTTCACACTCATTGGCCCGTTCACGACGTTTATCAATAATGGCGAGTCCGCAATTCAACCTCTTGGCAAAGGCCCTGGTCCTTTCAACGCCGCCTGCATCCGGAGAAACCATGACCACGTTCTCAAAACTGTCACGGATGTATTTCAACATGATCGGGGCCGCGTAAAGATGGTCCACGGGGATATTGAAAAATCCCTGTATCTGGCCGGCATGGAGATCCATACAGAGGACCCGGCGCGTACCAACGGCCATCAGCATTTCGGCCACGGCTTTTGCGGTAATCGGGACACGGGGTCGTACCTTCCGATCCTGGCGCGCATAGCCGTAATAGGGCATTACCGCGGTAATCCTGCGGGCAGAAGCCCGGCGCAGGGCATCAACCATGATCAGCAATTCCATCAGATGGTCATTGACCGGCGTGCAGGTGGGCTGAATCACAAAGACATCGGTTCCCCGAACATTTTCACCTATCTCCACGGAAACTTCGCCATCCGAAAACTGTTTTACCTCGGCTGATCCGAGGGGCATGTCAAGGTAGCGACAAATTTCCCCGGCAATTTCGGGATTTGCATTTCCTGAAAACACTTTCATAATATTGGGCATATCAGAGCCTCTTCTCCACCTTTCGGCCGGACAACTCCAACCCCTCCAGCCACTGTGAACGGTTGAAAATTACCTGGATACCAGCAGAACGTCCGCACTATCAGGAATAATGGCTGGGGCGGAGGGATTCGAACCCCCGAATGCAAGGATCAAAACCTTGTGTCTTACCGCTTGACGACGCCCCAATCCTCATATTACCCATTCCCTGTAAGCGATAAAAAACGGTTCCAGTCTTTATGTAACGGCTGAACAAGAAATACCTGTTCGTACGTCTTCCGCATCTGTTCATAACAGGCAGCAGCCTGTTTTTGTCCACCTTGTGCAAAAAGGGCAAAAACCGTTGGTCCGGAACCACTCATCAAGGCGGATGAAGCACCTGCAGCCAACAGTTGCCTTTTAATATCATTTATTTCCCTGAACAGGGATACAGTAACTTCCTCAAGATCATTTCGCACGTCACAGGGCTGAAAAGACCGATTCAAGAAAGGATTTTCCCTGTTTAGCAGACCATTGAAATGCGAATTTGTCAGGTTAATTTTTTTTTCATCCAATGTCAATGCTAAATTCTCATAAATCAATTTTGTCGATACGGGAAAACCTGGATTAACCAATACTACGCATTCACCGTCAAACCCTTTGGCCCGGGTCAACCGGTCACCTATGCCCGTTGCCCAGGCAACCGGCCAGTCATGGACAAACAGAGGGACATCGGCCCCGAGTTGCACACTGACGGCGGCGAGCTCATCCCGTGGGATCCTTGTTTGGCAGAGCCTGTCAAGACCGACCAGGACCGCTGCCGCATCACTGCTGCCGCCGCCCAGACCCGCGGCAATGGGGATATTCTTGCAAAGGGTGATCCGGGCGCCGCAGGCAGCGGGCAACCTGTCCGCATAGGTTGCAAAAAAAAGATGGGCTGCACGCAGGGCTATATTCCCCCCATCCCGGGGCAGATCACTGTCTGGACAGTGCAACGAAACAGTACCGGTTGTGATCTCAATCTCAAGGGTGTCACAGAGATCAAGCTTCTGCATGAGCGATGCCAGGAGATGATAGCCATCATCCCGGCGTCCCAGGACCTGGAGATACAGGTTGATTTTCGCCGGCGCCTGTACCCGGATTGCTGTTGACATGATAACGATTGGCAACAGTTGATCTGTTACCCTTCCCGGCAGGTCTGAACAAAACGCATTTTCAGCTCATACACGATCCTGGTCAGCAATTCTCCCTCCTCATTGCTCAGGTTGCCCTGTGTTTTTTCCTTGAGAAGCGCCAGGGTATCTATCGCATTTTTGGCAAGATCAAGATCAACACTTTTCCTGCCGGTCTCCGGGTCGCCGATTTCTCCAAGATGATAGAGTGCAGAGGTGTTCAACGAGAGAACAAACGAGGAAAAGGTGACCTCCGGCATAACGCACTTGCCTGCACTGTTACGGACCTTACCATCCGGACATCCACAACTGTTATCCTGTTCAGCCATCTTAACCTACCTCGCTACTGTGGTGTTTCGGCCTGACAAAAGACGGAAAAACCTGAATATTCTGATCCATAATATTTTATCCGAAAACAGCCCGCGTAGTTATGTTCTTTCGGACTATTTTCACCATTGATGAACTCGTAAAAAGTCCAGACAATGCTTAAAGA
>JALVAI010000212.1 GCA_027011235.1 Desulfobulbaceae bacterium | reverse complement strand
GCTTAATAAATTCAGGTAAGATGAACTCGTAAAAAGTACAGACAATGCTTAAAGATGGCTAAGTAAAAACACAGATATACAGGTAAGCGGAGCGAAGCGTAGACTCCGAGGAGTAGTGTTCTGTGGCTGGTCTTGACTATACATGTAGTATGTCCGCGAATCGCCACAGGACACACGACGCCGTAGATCGAAGTTTTTACGACGCCATCAGGTAAAAATAAAGACAAAAAGATCATTGTTAAAGCTGATCCGCAGGCGCCCTTCATGGTTGCGGCCATATACCTCCCAGCCGGGTTCTCCCTTGATCTCACACTGCAGACATTGGGGAGAATGGATGTTTCGCTGCCCATCGTTCCAGGATACCAGGCTCGTCATTTCATTGTCCCGCTCCGCCAATACCCGGGCCATCTGTTGGGCGGAATCAAAATCAAGATCATATCCCTGTACCTGCACTGTCACTCTGTTCATGGTTGTCTTTTCCATATTGTTTTCCTTCTCCCTTCTCATTCCCATCCTGATATAAAAAAACTTTGTCCTGACAACATAATCCTGGTACTACCTGACAAACATTTTTCATTGTAATTGATCACAGGTTATATAACTATTTGTTTTCATTTTGCGAAGAATTGTAAGTTGGCACGGGTGCCCCGATTTTGTGCAGGCGTGATTGTTCGCTATAGCCCCTCTATGCGGACAATCGCGACCGTGCAGGTAAGCGAGCCTGCGAGACTCCGAAAGCGGGGTGCCCGTGACGACTTACTTTTCATTATTATTGTCGATTATCCAGGAGGTCCCTTGGTGCAACTTCCATACACGTGCTGTCTTTTTCCCCTTATCCTCTGTTTTCTTGTCAGCTGCACTCCGCAGACCAGGGGTACAAATCATCAGGAATCATCAAACGCCACCGGATTAACAACCTGCCGGGGCACAGTAGTACACAAATCAAATCGGCACCACACCATTACCCTGAAAATCGAGGAAGGCAACACCAATATGAAAAACAGGAAAAAAATTATCCTGTTTAATCACCGGACCAAGGGCCTGGAATACTGCGTCAAGGGAAAGCAGGTTCAGGTCACCTGTACAAGGGGAGACAACAAGACCTGGAAGGCCGTGGCCATAGAACCGGGAAAAATGATATACGCTTCCGGTGTCACCCCGATCACGGTGTCTGAGTTGAAAAAAAAGATAGACGCGCACAGGGATTTTATTCTCATTGATACCCGGTCTCCTGCTGAATACAGCCGCTGTCACCTGCCATCGGCAATATCAATGGACGCCTGTGCCTCCACTTTCCGCTCCCTTTCAAGGGAGATAGACCGCGACGAGATGCTCATTTTGTACTGCGGCTGGCCCGATTGTCACCGGAGTATTTCCGGGTCAAAGAAGGCGGCCAAGGCCGGATTTGACAATATACGCATCCTCCAGGGCGGACTGCAGGCATGGGTTGATGGTGGATATCCGACCATTGCCACGGACGAATTTGTCCAAAGCGGCAACCTGGTTCTCCTTGATCTGCGGCCTTCGGACAGGGACAGGGTCCGCAGAATCGAAGGGTCAGTTTCCGTTCCCTTGCCACTGCTTGCAGACAGGATAAAGGAAATACCCGAACAGGCGCCGGTGGTTGTCTATGGACAACACCTTGGCGACAGCCTGTCAGCCTTGAAACTGCTCAGGGCAGCGGGTTTTACTAGGGCAGCCATGATTGAAGGAAATTTCAAAGGATGGATACAACGGCAAAACAGGGTGGTCAGCGGTCCGGTGCAAACAGCCATTACCTGGAAACGCCCCCGCCGGCAGGACGAAGTTTCCGCAACCCGGTTCCTGGCCGCCAAACACAACCGGGCCAGGATTATTATTCTCGATGTGCGAACAGACAATGAGGTTCACAGCCAGGGATGGCTGGCAAACAGTGTGCATATCCCCCTGTCCTCCCTGAACAACCGAATGAATGAGCTGGACAAACAGCGGCTGATCTACTGCGCGGCCGGCCCGAGGGCGGAACTGGCCAGCCGGATGTTGCGCAACAGGGGATACAGGGCTTTTTTTCTTGCAACCGAGCTTGCCTGTGACGGGAAAAAATGCAGGGCTGGCCGGGAACCTTGAGTGGAAAAGGCACAGCCAGGCGGTTGCAATACCGGCTGGCAGGATAAAATCAATGCCTTACTCCTGAATTCCTGTCATAACAAACAGGTAAGCGTAGACTCCGAGAAATTTTCAGGCTTAAAAAAGTTATTATATCAGCATGTTGCCTGGTTATATTTCCCGTGGATCATAATTGTTGCATGTGCTGTAGGGGCGAATTTATTCGCCTTAAGAAAAGCGCCATTTTATCCGGCAAGCCTTGCCAAAGGCGGCTGAAGCCGCCCCTACGTCCTTGGGTTGTTGGCAAGGCCTGCCTTAGGACTTTTTACCTGAATTTACAACTCCCTGCAGTCTGCAAGTAAAGCGGCCATTTCTTCCTTTTTTGCCAGGGCACAGTCAACAGATCCCGCCCTGGCACCGGTCTCCAT
>JALVAI010000211.1 GCA_027011235.1 Desulfobulbaceae bacterium | reverse complement strand
ACCATGAAGGACGGCGCCGAGGTCGTGGTCAAGGTCCAGCGGCCTGGCATTGAAAATACCATTGCTGTTGATCTGGAAATCCTGGCCCATATCGCAAGCCTCATGGAAGAACACCTCGAGGAGGTGCAGGGGCACCGGCCCACCGCTGTTGTCCACGAATTTGCCCGCAGTCTTTCCCGCGAGATTGATTTTTCCATTGAACTGACCAATATCCAGCGTTTCGGTCGCCAGTTCGAGGGCAACGAAACCATCCATGTGCCTCGGGTTTATCCTGAATTAAGCTGTGAGCGCATTTTGATCCTTGAATACATAGACGGTATCAAGGCCAATGATTTCAAGGGGCTGAAGGCCGCGGGCTGTGATGCCAAAGTGATAGCCCGCCGGGGCGCCAACCTGGTGATGGAGCAGATCTTTGTCCACGGCTTTTTTCATGCCGATCCCCATCCCGGCAATATCCTTGTCATGGAAGACAATGTGATCTGTTTTATTGATTTCGGCCAGATGGGACGGCTCAGTCTGAAGGACCGGGAAGAATTTACCGATCTTGTCCTCAACCTTGTGGCAGGGAAGGAATATAAGGTCACCGCCGGTGTCCTGAAGTTGACGATCCATCACGGCGAGGTGAATCGTGATGATCTGGCGCGGGATCTCGGGGACCTGATGGACCAGTATCTCTACCGGCCCCTCGGAGAACTTGCCGCCGGCAAAATCCTTCAGGACCTGCTTGATCTTGTCACCCGCCATAAACTGTCCCTGCGACCGAATCTGTATTTGATGCTGAAGGCGCTCAGCACGGTTGAAGGGGTCGGACTTCAGCTCGATCCGGACCTGGAACTGATTACCCTTGCCCGGCCGTTTATGCGCAAGATAAAGTTCGGCCGCCTGCATCCTCGCCGGCTGGCAGAGGAGGCGGAGGAGACAGGTTCCGAATACCTGTTGCTGCTTCGTGAGCTCCCCGAAGAACTCCGCACCATTCTCAGACAACTGCGGGAAGGTCGGATGAGGCTTGAGTTTGAACATCGCGGTTTGCAAACCCTGGGCAATTGCCTGGACCGCGTTTCCAACCGCATTTCCTTTGCCATTGTGCTTGCCGCCCAGATTATCGGTTCTTCCCTGATTATCCTCTCCGATATTCCTCCCCGATGGAACGGGATTCCCCTGATCGGTCTGGCCGGTTTTCTCGTGGCCGGGATAATGGGTTTCTGGCTGCTTATCTCCATTATCAGGCATGGACGTTTATAAACAATCCCGGTTTGCCTGCTGAACAGCCCCTCATTTTCCCGGTGCTCTTGCTTGAAATTCCGCGGGATTCCTGCTATTGTCGCTCCTGTTTGCGTGTATTTCCTAACGCGGGCCTTGCCCGCAACCCGAGTCTGTAGGGGCGGCTTCAGCCGCCTGCAAAGCCCGGCCCCTCGCATGGGCCGTAATACAAGGCGAATAAATTCGCCCCTACAGGACATGCAATAATTATGTTGCAGATGCAAGATAACCAGACAATCGGTTAAAATAACGAGCTTTTCTTCATGAAATTTTCTTGTTTTTTATGACAGGAATTCAGGAGTAAGGCACTAATGATTATTATAGAAAAGGAGGATGAGGAATGCGGTCATTTGTCTGTTCTTGCCTTGCCGTGGCGCTGATTCTTGGATGCGGCCAGGCCTTTGCCGGTGGTGGTGGCAGTTATCCCAATGGCGCCGAGGCCTTTATGAGTGGGGCCGTTCCCCCGCCGGGAATGTATTTTATCGATTATATGTACTATTATAACGCCGACTCCCTCAAGGATGATAACGGTGATGATATTGCCGCTTTTGACGATGTTTCCGTATTGGCCAATGTTTTTCGTGGCCTGTGGATCAGTAATACCAAGATCATGGGCGCTGATTACGGTCAGCACGTCTTTGTGCCGATACTCGGTGTTGATTTGAATTTTCACGCTCCGGTCGGACCACAGCACAGTGATTCCTACGATGATACCGATGTTCCCTATGTGATTTACAGTCCCTTTGTCCTTGCCTGGCACCTGCAGCAGGGCAAACTGCATATTGCCGCCTCATTGGCCGACATCTATATTCCCACCGGTCAGGACGACGGCAACATGGCCACGGTCGGTCATAATTTCTGGACCATCGAGCCAGTGGTTGCCGTTACCTACATGATGGACAGTTGGGAATTTTCCGCAAAATTCATGTATGACTTCAACACCAGCCAGGATGATTACGCCACGGTCTATGGGGTAAACGTTGATCGCGATCCCGGCCAGGAATTTCATTTTGATTATTCGGTGTCCTATGGCCTGTCCAAGACGCTTCGTCTCGGTGTCAACGGCTATTTCTATCAGCAGACCACCGATGATTCGTTTGATCTGAACGGGTCCATACCCGCGCCGGTTCAGGACCTGCTCAGGGCCGATGAAGGGCATCACAGCCGTGTCTTTGCCATGGGGCCGGGTGTCTGGTACAATTACAAAAATATGTTCTTCTCCCTGCGCAACCAGTGGGAGATGGCCGCCAAAAACAAGACCGAAGGGTATAATATC
>JALVAI010000210.1 GCA_027011235.1 Desulfobulbaceae bacterium | reverse complement strand
GGGGCGCTGCGCTGGCGACAGCCCGTGCAAAGCGCCTGGTCCGTCAATATTGCCGCAAATACCGTAGTGGCCGCGCTTCGGGATGGCACCGTTCGTTGGTACAGGTTGGACAATGGCCGGGAAATCATGGCCCTGTTCATAGGAAATAATGAGCGGGAATGGGTTGTATGGACACCTGGTGGTTTTTTCGATCATTCTCCTGGCGGCGAAAAACTGGTCGGTTTTCAGCTCAACAGGAGCTGGGACAATGCCCCTGATTTTATCAGCATCGAACAGATGTATAATTCCCTGTACCGACCGGATATCTTTGTCAGCGGTTTTCTTGGCAATGATCAGCAATATGTGGCGGCCACCCGTAAGGTGAACTTGAACAAGATGATCAAAAAAGGAATGCCGCCCAGGGTCACGCTAACCTTAAAAACGAAAAGGACAAAAGCGGAAACGGTCAGGGTCGGGGTACGCATTGAACCCGGGACCGGCGGCATTGGCCGGGTGGTGTACCGGGTCAATGGCGTGACCCGGCTTGAAGATACGGCAGGAATAGAAACAAAAAAACTGGACCTGGAAAAGACGCTGCCCCTGGAACCGGGAAAAAATAGTATCGAGGTGACCGCCTATAACAGGAGCAATGAAATTGAGTCAAAACCAGCCAGGGCAACGATTTTTCGCCAAACCATCAGGACGAAAAAGCACAAGCCGTCCTTGTTTGTACTGGCCATTGGGGTTTCCAAGTACCGGGATCATACTCTGAAGCTCCGGTAT
This sequence comes from Desulfobulbaceae bacterium, assembly GCA_027011235.1. Taxonomy (GTDB): domain Bacteria; phylum Desulfobacterota; class Desulfobulbia; order Desulfobulbales; family Desulfobulbaceae; genus DRLX01. The sequence continues at coordinate 8,166 of JALVAI010000210.1, read as the reverse complement.
CCCGTCGATGACGCTAGGGCCTTTACCGAGACTCTGCGTCGGCATGGGAAAAAACTTTTTGCCGACATTACGGTGGAACCATTATTTGATGACGAGGTAACAAAAGAAAAAATACAACAGGCCTTTGACCGTCTGCAGGGCCAAATGCACCCGGATGATGTCTTTGTCCTCTATGTTGCCGGACATGGCCTTGCCGTGGATGGAAACTACTATTTTGTCCCCTGGAATCTCATCTATAAAAATGAGCAGTCCGTGGTTAAGCAGGGAATATCCAGGCAGGATCTGCTCCGTTTTTTAAGCACGGTTACCGCTAATAAATCCGTTATTCTGCTGGACACCTGCAATGCAGGGGCATTTTCAGGGGTTGTCAGTCGGGGGCTTGGCGAAAAAGCGGCCATCAGCAAACTGGTCCGGGCCACCGGCCGCGCCGTTATCATGGCCTCTACCGACAAACAGGCCGCCTATGAGGGGTATAAGGGACATGGCGTCTTCACCTGGACCCTGATCGAGGCCCTCCAGGGCCGCGCCGATACAACCGGCAACCGGGACGGTATTATTTCCATCAATGAACTGGCGGAATTTGTCATGGAAGAGGTGCCGAAAATCACCATGAAAAAATGGAAGTATGAGCAGTTTCCCCTCCAGGATCTGACTGGCAGGTCATTTCCGTTAGGGGTGGCGAGAGAATAGGATGGGTTGAATATACCAACTTGCCCTGTGATATCCAATCTGAGCGTTTTTTTTGAGCCAGAGATTTCCAGGTGAAGAGGTGGCCTTGTTTCCCTGTTGATTTTTTAATTACTTTGAAGTTCAAATAAAGATAAAGCCAAACTTGTTGTGAAGCAGGGACGGAAAGCTACGGATCTTATAATAGATAGCCGGGCCACCTTTTTCATTAGGTAGCCCGGCTCTTTTTTAGTCGGTACAGTCAATACAGCAATTCAACTAACTATTTACAAAAGGCCATTTTCTCCCGGGCCACATACGATGTACGTTAGGTTCAGGGATGATCGAGGCAGTTGGTCGTCACCATTATGTCTATTTATGTATTGCCCGGTAGCCCATCACCTGCATTTACGGGTGGCAAGAATCGTATAGTGGCTGCCGATGCATTTATTGACAAAGACCCGGGGGAAGGAAATGGAATAAAGCTATCTGTTGCGTCCGATGGGCAAATAGAAAACACCATAGAGATACTCAGTAAAATGTTGTCATTTTACAGTATTGGTATGGAAAAAGGTGTACACCTTTGGCATACCCGGTTTCTTGATCGTACGGGTGTATGGTCACCTACTACAACATTAAGTTTTTATGTTCCCGTAACCATAAGAAAAAAAACAGTTCATTCTGGTTGCTCGTTTTACCGGTAATTCTACTTGGTCATTGAGAGAATTCCTGCGTGATTCTGTTTCGTCTTTGCTGGAATAAAAAAAGATTTTTTGAGCCGGTGACGCAGTTTGGACGATAGGTAGTGCAGAGATTTATAAGAATAGTATGAATTCAACAGCGGATTACTAAGATGAATGACCAACATGCCTTTGCTGAAATAGTGAACAAGGTCCGCCAGGTCTACAAAAATGCCAGACCTGGAATGGATTGCCCGTCCATTGAGGTGCTGGGCGCTTATACGGCTGACGAACTGGCTGCGGATGAAAAAGAACAGATTGCCGATCATATAGCTGGTTGTGCATCGTGCCGGATGGTCACCATGCGGTTTGGGGCGGATCAGCATCTCTGGAATCAGGCAGTTGCGCATGATCCGGAGGTGGCTCTCATGCAGGCTCTGGGCAAAAAAGGACGCATGAGCGTTTCCGCCCTGATACACAAGACCCGAACTTCCCGTTTTGATTTTGTTTCCAATATCAAGGAAAACCTGGTGGTCTGGGCATCACCCCTGTGGCAGCCGCTTTATGCCGGGGAGGCTGTGACGGCGGCCGATGTGGAGGAACAATCCACGACCTTTGAAATGGACTATGGCGAGTATATCAACTTAAGTTGTCACTGGCATGACGAAAAGGAAGGCCAGCCCTGCATAGAGCTTTCCTGGCAGGCCAATCTGCTCGAACCATCCCGTCTTTGGGCCAGGTTTATAGATCCTGACTCCAGTGCGGTGCTTTCAGAAATTCTGCTTGGTGCTGAACTGGAAGGAAGAAAATCAATTAAGATGGATAAACTTGACTTTAATCCGGCAACTGACAAATGGGCCATTGCTATTATTGTTGAAGAAGTCGAATGAGCTTTCATTTTGCCTATCCCAATGTCCTGCCCAAAAAAGAGCTGTTTATCGGTTGCGGCCGCTACACCGTTGCCATGCCCGGCAGTCATCCCGCAGGGGATTATGAAGAGGTTGCCGATGCTCCGCTGACGCCAAATAAAAACAGCCTGAAACGAGCGGTGCAACTGCTGGCACCTGAGTCGTTTGATTCACCAAATGTACTGTTCCATCGCCAGGATGACAACCACATCAGCTACCAGGGGGATTCCCTTGACTTGGCTTGGTTTCTTGCCCATATGTTGCGGACATATCAGTTACGCTGTCAACCGGAATATGATATCTGGGCCACCGGTGTCGTCCTGGTTGACGGCAGCGGCCCGCATTTGCTTGATGTTGATCCCGCCGGTTTTACATTAAAAATCAAGGCCTTTCTTGATAAGAGCAATCCTGATTTACTGTTTATTGTGCCGCTTGCCAATATTCACCCTCATATCCGCGGGGTGTGTGAAGATCATGGCGTTGCCATTCATCGCCTGGCTGGTGAGCAAACATGCAAATTCTCCAATCTGAAAGAAAAGACCATCCTGGCAGTTCCCGCTGATTGTCTGCAGAATTTGCTGCAAGAGCTGTTTTGCCTGCCCGAAGACTCCAGACCCCGAAGAAAAAAATCTTTTCGGCTTGCTTTGCTCCTGTTGCTGTTGGTCGTATTTGCCGGATTTTATGGTAAAATATATATCATTACCTGGTTGCAGGATGTAGGTGCTATAAACACGTCTTCTCCTCCGTCACCGCCTCCGCCTCCATTGATAACAGCACGCGAGGTGCTGCTATCTCTTCAGCAAGGCAATTTTTCTACTATTCCGGATCTATCACAAAAAAAAACCTGGCAGGCCAGCGACGACTTGACAGCCTTGCGACAGCGGTTATCAAGGCATCTGCAGATCCAGGGAGAACTTGTCTATGTTCAGGAGAACGGTAAGGAAAAAACCTGTATTTTTCCCTCCAAAAGTAAACCGCCGCTGTTGACCCATAGGGACCATTACCGGATACAGATTCATGCGGTGATGCCACCCGACACCCTGTATTTGTATCTTTTCCAGGTTGACTCCAGCGGTAGCCTGGCCGCCGTTTTTCCAAGCGATCAATTTGGCACCAGCAACCCTGTACGTCCCTGGCAGTGGCCGGTAACCATACCCGCACAAGATGATAAATGGATCTTTCTTGATCAGTTACCGGCCACGGCTCAACACGATCTACGGGAAATTCTGTACCTGCTGGTCACTCCCTGGCCAGCCCGGGATATTGAAACACTCACTAAAGACCTTACGGAACATCCGGATGATGATGCAGCCAAGGCGAAAATTCTTTTCCGCCTGTCCCGAAGAAAGGACAGGTTTCCGGCCATGGCCTGTATCCGTTGGAGTTTTTTGCATGGTAAGTGAATAAAAAAGTAAAAATATGAGCTGTTTTATTATATGTGACGATTAAAAAAGCACAGACGACAGAAAAACTCATTTAAGCCTAAGGTATATTAATGAAAAAGTTAATTTCAGCAATTGTTATACTCGCAGCCTCTGGCTGTTGGCTGACCGGCACTTCCGCTGCAGAGAACCTTTCCGGCAATACGCTCTATGAGACCATGCACATCAAACAGATGGCTAAACGAAACTTCACCAATAACGGCAGGACTAAATATGTGTATGTTGAACGTAAACCTAAAGTTGTTTCGTCTGCCGCACCCAAAACAACAAATTGCTATAAGACGTCAGTTCCCGGCAATACTGCGTGGGACAGCATACAGAGGAAGCGAAACAAAAATCTTCTCCCTTGTGGTACCAGCGAGATCGGTGCTGTACATCTGGATAAAAACAGCAAGGTGCATGTACTTAACATTGCCGTTGATGACAGAACAATGGGTATTCAACCGGTCACCATGAAAAAACACAATGTTTCCATTGCCCCTGTATATGTTGAGGGCAGGGCGAAGCGACAACTGAAAAAAATCAATATCGTTGTTCAGCAAAATGGTAAATTACGTTAATAACCCAGTGAAATTGTTCCCCAAGAGAGCCATTATGAATATTTCATACCTTTCAGGCGTGTTACTTCTTGCCCTGTTTCTCACCTCATGCACAGGATTAACAGAAAAGGAAATTGCAAAAATCAAGCAGCCGGTTCGGGTCACGGAGCGGGTAAGTGACTATTCCGAGGCTCTGGATAAATTCAGCGCCTTGCTCAAGGTATACGGTGAGCCTGAGGAGCCGCTGTTTCTGCTGGGCAAGAACATTGTTAATAAAACGGCTTGCCGCAGTCTGCCCATGGATGTTACCCAGATGATGGCAACAGCAGTCAACCGATTAGCTGGTAATATTCATTATATCTCCTACAATCCGACCTACATCGAGGTCGAACGAACGCATCTAGGCTTTCCCGCGGGACGGGTTGTGCCCACGCTGGTTTTTGACGGTGCCATTACTGAATGCGATGAAAATATTGACACCCTTGACGGGGGAGTCGATGCAACAGCAGTTGGCAGCTATCATGGAAATGAAGGTGAAGCTGGTGGAAGTTACAGCAAAACGTTTAACCTGAGCCGTCTTGCCCTTGACATGCATCTTATGGAATACAGTACATCCATGCAGTTGCCACGAATTCAATCTTCCCTGGCAGTTGATATCAAGAGTGCCCGTGGAGGATACCAGTTTGCCATCCAGGTCCTTGGCTCCGGATTTGGTTTGAACAATACACATAAAATTACCCAGGGCAAGCATGACGCCATCCGTGCCCTGGTCAACCTCAGTGTGCTTCAGGTTCTTGGCAAATATCTGCAGGTTCCCTACTGGCGTTGTCTTCCTGATGCGACCCCGGACAGGGAGGTTGTTCGTGCCCTAGAGGATTCTTTTTCCGGGGCGGAACAGGTTCAGGCTGTTGCCGCAATCCAGGTGAACCTTCAGGCATACGGGTACAATGTGCAGGTTACAGGTACGGAAGATGAGGAAACCCGAATAGCCATTGCTGATATTGCAGCAAAAAGCAATGGTAAGGCCCCAAAGGTTATCAGTCCGGCCCTGTACAGTTATCTTTACCTGAACAGGCCGATTAAATCGTGGAATCCTGGTTTTATGGTGCCAAACCCGACCAAGAAGATAATTAATTGGCAGATTGCCCATCAAGAGCCGCAGCCCTCACAAGCCGCTTCGGATAAGACTACCGGAGGACCCTCGGCGGTCGCTCCTGTTGACGCTTCACCAAAGGCGCCGCCTGCTGTGCCCAAAAACCAACAGATACAGCCTTTTATCGGGCTGCAAACCGCTGTTATTTACCGACCTGGAAAATTGGGAGAAACAGTGTTGATTTCCGGAGGGAAACTTGCATCCGGGGGAAAATACAAGATTGTGGTTGAACCTGAACAGGACTGCTATCTTTATGTCTTCCAGCGGGACAGCGCTGGCCGTCTTTTTTCTATCTTTCCCCGTGCTGACAGGACAGACGGGCTGACCAACCCGGTCCGTGGCAAGGTCACCTATGAGTTCCCCGGCGAGGGCCGCTACTTTTTTCTGGATCAGCGCAAGGGTCGGGAGCATATCTATTTTTATTCAACGGCCAAGGCTGATAAGGAGATTGAAAAGGCAGTCAGTGTGCTCAATAACAGCAGGATATCGGACCAGAGAAAAAAGGCGGTGGTAAGGAAGCTGATGAGCTATCTTTCTTCTAAAGAAACCATAACCGCTGCCCGGCCAGGAAAACAATATCCATTGCAGGGTGCCGGTGGAATGCAGGTCGGACAGATGAACAGCGTACAGAAGTTGGGCAAAAACAAATTGTATATTTTTACATTAAATCACGAGTAATTGACAGTAGGAGCAGGTGATGATACTAAAAAAAAAGATTATAACGGCACTGGCACTGATCGTGTGCGGAGTTTGGGCATCTGGAAATGCCTGGGCGATCAGCGGGTTTACAGCAGGCAACATCAGCAAAGAGGCTATTGTTGATGGGCTTATCCCTCACGCTGTTTCCTCAAAAGCTACAGCCTTGCCTGTTGACAGCCGCACGCGTGGAATCGGACATGTGGGTAATGTTTCATCTGCCCAACAACCTTCAGCCCAAGAGACTACCCCTCCCGCAGATCAGGGTCCGGCAGTGGCATTACAATTTCAGTTTGGCCTGGACAGCGCTGCCCTGACCCCTGACTCAGTGGCAATGCTCAATAAGGTGGCAAGAGCGTTGGAGGATGAACGGCTGAATAGGTATAAATTTTCCATCGAAGGATACACCTGCGATCTTGGCTCTGCCGCGCATAATTGGGAACTGTCTCGACGCAGAGCCTATGCGGTAGCCGAATGGCTGACCAGTTTTTCCAGTCTCTCTCCGGATCAGTTCGAGGTCAAGTGGTTTGGGGAAAGTTGCCCGCTAGTACCCAATACCAATGAGGCAAACAGAAAAAAAAATCGTATCGTCGTTATTAGAAATACCCTGGAGAAACCGGAGATCACCCTGAAAAGTCGACCGGCAGCCCTGCAAATTTTTCGTCGTCAGGGCAAACAGGAAGAAATCATCAGCGATGGCGATGTCTTGACCCGGGAAACGCCTTATTCTTTAACCTTCAAGACCGAAGAAAAACCATATACGTATATTTGTCAGATAGATGCCAGAGGTAAGGTTGAGCTTGTCTTCCCCAATAAAAAATATTCCAGCCACCAGAATCCTATCGTACCGGGAACTTCATACCGTATTCCGGAACAGACCGCTACTGGGTTTTATCTGGACAATACGGTTGGACCAGAGCAAGTGATTCTTTTGGCCATGGCCAAACCACTGACAGACCCACTTTCTGTTTGTAAAGCAACTCTTGATAAAAACATAGCTTCACAAACAGACTCAGCTCTCAAACGTGGTATTGGCGGCGTATCTTCAATGGTCCCCGCGCAAAAGACACCTCTCCCCCTTCCTACAGTATCAGGAGGTATGCAACTCTGTGAAGTGACTGCAGGCGGTAAACTCAGCAAACCTGTTGTTTCTGAGCGAAACGAAGCAACAAGAGGAATCGGCGGAGTTACTAAAGATGACATTCCAAAATCTGCTAACGCGACAACCAGGGTGGAGGAAGGCACCTGCCAGGGAATTTTCCTCAAGAGAATGTTTCTACATAAATAACAAGCCGTAGCATGAAAAGGGTGCATTACGCGTTTGTTCAAAAGTGATCATTAACACCGAACTTGTAAAATTTAAGCTACATTGTGGTCTCAATAGGATATTTTTTACCCCTGAGCGGCGTTCATTTTGATAATTTTTAAGTCATTATTGACGGTACGAGGAGTATTTTAAGCTTTCCCCAAACGCGTAATGCACCCCATGAAAAAGACAGGGAATTAGAAATAATTTCAATCAATGACAACGAATTTTTATTCGTCTGTCAGGTCATTAAAATTTACCCACGACATTTTATCCAGCTATACCTATCATATATAATGATGACACAAAGATATCCGGCAGACCAGGGAGGTTTTCCGGGACCCAGACTACCCGTTTCCTTTTGATTGTATAAGGCATGAAATGCATGGGGCGGGGTCTGGCTTTTAATTTTAACAAAAAATAGCTATTGTTCGTACAGCCTTTCCTGGTCATACCGGCTTGGATAACCAGGTTCCGGCTATAAGGCTATGGCCCTTCACGGATGAGTGCATTGAAGATCGGTTATGAATGATCGCATCTGATCAGATATGGTTTCCTGCAAGTGAAAAGAATGTTCAGGTGGTTTTTAATGCATTTTTATGCTCCTTGGTGATCTGTAAGCCATTGAAAACACGTGTGGAGTGCGCTACAAAAGGGCCTTTCACGCCGGCAACACCGGTTCAAATCCGGTTGGGGACGCCACTTTTAAAAGCCAATAATTCCATAGTGTTAAACTTGGAATTATTGTAACAAAGCCGTTTGGAGACGCATGAAAA
>JALVAI010000209.1 GCA_027011235.1 Desulfobulbaceae bacterium | reverse complement strand
CCTGTGACCCTCGGCTTGTAAGGCCGATGCTCTCCCAGCTGAGCTAACCGCCCCAAAAGGATGTGGTGTTTCTACCAGTTTACCCTATGTCCGTCAAGCAAAAAAGATGATTTACAGGAGAAAGAAACAGGCTGCAAACCAACAGTCCGACAGGCTAAGAGGTCGACTGTACAAAAGGCTATTGAGCAGGCGTATTATGAGATGAAACCGTGAAATCACCAAAAATGGATTCAAGCGGCACATCCTTGAATATGGTCTCGCCCTCCTTGACAATCAACGCCTTCTGCAACACCTCATCAACATCGTCCACAAGCTCGATCTGCAGGCTCTTTCTGATCTTCATCGGCACATCCTGCAGGTTCCGCTCATTTTCCGCCGGCACCAGGACCCTGGTGATATTTCCCCGCCGGGCCGCGAGCAGTTTTTCCGTCAAGCCGCCAATGGGAAGAACACGTCCGCGCAGGGTTATTTCGCCGGTCATTGCCAGCCGGTGGTCAACCGGAAGTTTCAATATGGCGGAGACAATACTGGTGGCAATGGTAATGCCTGCCGATGGCCCATCCTTGGGTATGGCACCTTCGGGTACGTGGACATGAATATCAATGGACTTGTAAAAATCGGGCTCAAGCCCCAACCGCATGGCCCGGGAGCGAACATACGACAAGGCGGCCTGGGCCGACTCCTGCATTACGTCGCCCAACTTGCCGGTAACAGTCATCTTGCCGCTTCCCGGCATGATGGTGGCCTCGATCTGCAGCAATTCTCCCCCGACCTCGGTCCAGGCCATACCGGTAGTCAGGCCGATTTCATCACGCTTTTCAGCCAGCCCGAACCGGAACTTGGGCACTCCCAGGTATTTCCCGACCGATTGCATGGATATCCGGTACTGCCGGTCCGGTTCTTTGCGTTTGAGCCGGTCGCGGGCAACCTTGCGACAGACAGCGGCGATTGTCCGCTCCAGGTTCCTTACCCCGGCCTCCCGGGTATAGCGCCGAATGATTTCCAGGATGGCCCCATTACTGAAGTTGATGCTGTCCGGTGCAAAACCGTTGGCCTCCAGCTGCTTGGGAATAAGAAATCCCGAGGCTATATTTTTCTTTTCCTCCTCGGTATAGCCACTGAGCTGGATAATTTCCATCCGGTCCTGCAGAGGCAGGGGAATACCGTGCAGGGTATTGGCGGTGGTAATGAAAAAGACCTCGGACAGGTCATAATCCAGGTCCAGATAATGATCATTAAAGGCATAATTCTGTTCCGGGTCAAGAACCTCGAGCAGGGCAGCCGAAGGATCTCCCCGGAAATCAACGCTCATCTTGTCGACCTCATCAAGACAGAACACCGGGTTAACGACCCCGACCTTTTGCATGGAGTGGATAATTTTCCCCGGCATGGCCCCGATGTAGGTCCGGCGATGACCACGAATCTCGGCCTCATCACGGACACCTCCCAGAGAGAGACGGATAAATTTTCTGTCCATGGCCCGGGCAATGGATTTACATACCGATGTCTTACCTACGCCAGGAGGACCGACCAGGCAGATAATAGGACCCTTGATCTTTTTTACCTGGGTCTGCACCGCAAGATATTCAAGGATGCGCTCCTTGGGTTTTTCCAGGCCGTAATGGTCCTCATCCAGGACCTGCTGGGCCCGGTCAATATCAATTTTTGCCTCGCTTTTTTCAGTCCAGGGCAGGCTGAGGATACTGTCTATATAGTTGCGGACAACGGTTGTTTCCGCAGACATGGGCGGCATGAGACGCAGCTTTTTCAGCTCCTTGCCCACCTTTTCCCTGACCAGTTCAGGCAGATTTTTCTTCTCAATGGTCTGCTCCAGTTCAGCCAGATCATCTCCGCCTTCACCCTGGCCCATCTCATCCTGAATGACCCTGATTTTCTCGCCCAGATAGTAATTTCTCTGGGTGGTGGCCATTCTCTTTTTCACCTTGGCATGGATGGTTTTTTCCAGTTCCGACAGCTCAATCTCCCGAAAAATCACCTCCAGCACCCTGGTAATACGGGCGATCACCGAGGTAAGTTCAAGGATCTCCTGTTTTTCCGCTGTTTTCAGCTGCAGATGGGAACAAATCAGATCGACCAGCCTGGAAGGATCTTCAACGGCGGTCACTGACTTGAGCACTTCCTTGGGCAACTTTTTATTCATATGGGCGTATTGATCAAAGGCCCGCTTCAATTCGCGCACATAGGCCGCAACATGTTCACTGTTACGATCAACATCGGGCAGTTCTTCAACTTCAACGGAAAAGAAATCAGCCCCGGCCAAGACGTTTGTCATCCTTGCCCGGCGTTTACCCTCGACAAGGGCCTTGATGGTGCCGTCGGGCAGACGGAGGAGCTGCATCACCGAAGCCAGCGTTCCCACCTTGTACAGATGTTCGGGTTCCGGATCATCGACAGCGGATTCCCTCTGGGTAACCAGAAAAACAAGGGCTCGGCTTTCCATGGCGCTTTCCAGGGCCCGAATGGATTTTTTCCGTCCCACGACCAGGGGGGCGACCATGCCCGGGAAAAGAACAATGTCACGCAGGGGCATCAGGGGATATATATCAGGCGTCAGTTCGCTCATATTCTTCAGACACTTTTCTTCTTTTCCAGATTATCATACAGGACCACCGGAAACTCACCCTCCCGGATGACCTGTTCATTGATTACGCATTCACTGGCATGTTCGTCCGAGGGCAGCTCATACATCACATCAAGCATGGCCTCTTCCATGACCGATCTGAGTCCACGGGCGCCGGATTTACGCTCAAGGGCCTTTTCCGCTATTGCCCGCAGGGCGCTCTCCGTAAAACGCAGGGTTATGCCTTCAAACTCAAAGAGCTTTTGATACTGCTTGGTAAGGGCGTTTTTCGGCTCTTTCAGTATCCTGATCAGATCATCCTCATCCAGCTCTTCCATGGTTGCGACCACGGGCAGCCGACCGACCAGTTCGGGTATAAGACCGAATTTAAGCAGATCTTCCGGCTGAATGGCGGACAAAAGCTCGCCAAAACTTTTTTTGCTATCACTCACCACCTTGGCGCCAAAGCCGATGGCCTTGGTGCCGGTCCTGCGCTTGATAACCGATTCCAGGCCGACAAAGGCGCCGCCGACAATAAAGAGTATATTTGTTGTATCTATCCGAACCAGGTCCTGTTGCGGATGCTTGCGTCCGCCCTTGGGCGGCACCGATGCCATGGTTCCTTCAATGATTTTCAACAGGGCCTGCTGCACGCCTTCGCCGGAAACATCACGGGTAAGGGAAGCAGAATCGGATTTGCGGGCAATCTTGTCAATCTCATCGATATAGATTATTCCCTTCTCGGCCCGCTCCACATCATAATCGGCAGATTGGAGGAGATTGACAAGGATATTCTCCACGTCATCACCAACATATCCGGCCTCGGTAAGGGTGGTGGCGTCAGCGATCGTAAAGGGCACATTGAGAATACGGGCCAGGGTCTGGGCCATAAGCGTCTTGCCGCTGCCAGTCGGGCCAATGAGGATGATATTGGATTTCTGCAATTCGACATCATCTTCCACCCCGTCAACATGCGGCCCGATCCTCTTGTAATGATTATGAACAGCCACGGACAGGACCCGCTTGGCATATTCCTGTCCTATGACATACTCATCAAGATGCTCCTTGATCTCCCGGGGTTTCAACAACGTTCCACCGGCGATTTCCGTTTCATCGTCAGAGGAGGAATCAACCACAATCTCATTACAGAGATTGATACACTCATCACAGATATAAACATCCGGCCCGGCAATCAGTTTGCCGACCTCATCCTGATTTTTTCCGCAAAAGGAACAGGAGGCCATGGTATGTTTATCATGATCATCTCTCACGACTTGCTCTCCTCGGCGACATCCTCACGACGGCTCAGGACCTTGTCGATAATACCGTACTTTCTGGCCTCTTCGGCACTCATGAAATTGTCACGTTCGGTATCGTTCTGGATTTTTTTCACGCTCCTGCCCGTATGGTGAGCAAGTATTTTATTAAGATCACTGCGCATCCGTAAAATTTCCCTGGCATGGATATCAATGTCCGTTGCCTGTCCCTGAAATCCCCCCATGGGCTGATGGATCATAATACGGGAATTGGGCAGGGAGAATCGCTTGCCCTTGGCGCCGGCAGTCAGCAGAAGCGCTCCCATCGAGGCCGCCTGCCCCATGCAGAGCGTGGCCACGTCGGAGCGAACATACTGCATGGTATCATAGATGGCCAGTCCGGCGGTCACCGAACCTCCGGGTGAGTTGATATAAAAGGTGATGTCCTTGTCCGGGTCATCGGCCTCGAGAAAGAGTAACTGGGCGATAATGACACTGGCCACATCATCGGTCACCTGGGAACCAAGAAATATTATCCGTTCTTTGAGCAGACGCGAATAGATGTCAAAGGCCCGCTCACCACGCGGACTCTGCTCGACAACCATGGGAACCAAATTCATGTTTTCCTCTCCGGTATGAACTGAACAACCAAGGCGGGCTTTACCCGCAACCATAGCCGTAGGAGCGGCTTCAGCCGCGAAATTCTTATGGTTATCATGGTAATTCAACGGGTTAAAGACGAATAAATTCGCCCCTACAGCACATGCAACAACACGCGTAATCCTGTTTTTGGGTAAACCAGCAGGCTGGACCAGATTGGCCGGCCACAACAGATAAGCGTAGACTTCAAATGATGAAAATAGTCCGAAATGATTCAGCTACGCGGATTATTATTCTTTTTCCTCTTTTTCCTCTTCTTTCTCTTCTTCCTGTTTATTTTCGGCAACTACTTCCGTAAACTTTGCATTCTCCCGCAGAAAGGTCAGCAGCTTTTCGTTGAGAAGTTCATTGATGAAGGGAAGGATCTCTTCTCTTCGTTTGAAATAGCTTTTCACCTCGTCCAGGGACATATTATACTCATCGGCAATACGCTGATACCCCTGCTCGATATCCTCATCGGAGAGTTTTATCTCTTCAACTTCCGCAACCTTTTTTAACAGGAAATCACCTCGAACCCTCTTTTCGGCTATCGGCTTATTCTGCTCAATGAGTTCTTCAAGCTTGATTCCGGCCGACTCCAGCGTCATACCGCCGCGCTTGAGATTCTCCTCGGTCTGCTTGACCATCTCCTGCACCTCGTACATGACCAACCGCTCCGGAACTTCAAAGGGATGCAGTTCAATCAGTTTGTCCATGATCCGATCGTCCAGCTCGCCTTCAAGGGTCTTTTCCTTTTCCTGTTTCAGCTCATCATGAATTTCCTTGCGCAAGTCTTCCAGGCTCTCGTAATCAGGATTGATATCCTTTGCAAATTCATCATCGAGTTCGGGCTTGATCCGCACCTTGACATCTTTGATATCAACCTTGAATTCAACCGTCTTGCCGGCAAGAATAGGGTTGGGATAATCAGCCGGAAAATCAATCTCATAGATTGTCTTTTCTCCTTTTTTCAACCCCAGCAACTTGCTCTCGAATTCCTCACCCAGCCGACCCTGGCCAACGTCAATAGTATAATCCGTATTACGAACCTGTTTCATCGGTTTTTCGTTATGAAAACCCTGAAAATCCACAATCACCAGATCATCCTTTTCTATGGCATGGTCCTCATCAGCGGATTTTATAACCGCATGGCTGCGGCGTAACTCCTCAATCCTGGCGTCCACCTCTTCTTCGGTAACTTCGGTCGAGGGTTTCTCAATCTCCAGGCCCTTGTACTGCTTGAGCTCGAAAACCGGCCTGACATCCACCATGGCAACATAGGAAAACGTGCCATCTTCGGGAAAGTTATGCTCCACTATTTCTGGATGAACCACCGTATCAAGCCCCTTCTCTTCCACGGCATCAAAATATGTTTCCTGGACAAGCTGATCACCGACCTCGGCCTGGACCTGCTCCTTGTAATTTTTTTCAAGCACGCTTCGTGGAATCTTACCCCGGCGAAACCCCTTGATCCGGACATCTTTTTTCAATTTGTTATAGGCCTTATCCAACTCCTTGCCCACACGGTCCGCTGGCAGGGTTATTGTCAGCTTTCTCCCGAGGTCACTTACGTTTTCAACTACGATTTCCATGGAAACGGTATCCTTTTTTTGTCGTTGTCCGGCCCCAATGACACCTGCCGGAAAAATGTACAGTTCTGCCCGGGGTTCCCTGCCCTCACTTGAGGGACAACCCGGTATTTATACCCTGGTCCGCCGCCTGTTATGGCCGGCAGTCTTTCTCGTTTATGGTGCGAGAGGGGGGAGTTGAACCCCCATGCACTCGGTGCGCTGGATCCTAAATCCAGTGCGTCTACCAATTCCGCCACTCTCGCGATGAACACTAACAGATAATCAGTTTCGGCGGATTCGTCAACCCCGGCATAGACGGGTAACGCACCGATTCATTCGGTATCTCGGAAGAGCTGAAACAAATACACGACAACAGCCGTTTATCAATAATATGACAAGCTGCTGTTGTGCCTGCAGGGCATGCCTTTTTCTCCCAAGATAGCTCGAGTAATTATATTGTTTCGGACTATTTTCATTATTCGTTGTGGTCGGGACTGGAAAATATGGTCCAGCCATGCTGGTTTGTCTCTTTTTTTTCCTTGTTACTTGCGCAATGGCAGTCAGCTCATTATATTTATTGGCAGTTCTCTTGCAGATATGTCATAAATGATGAACTCGTAAAAAATCCAGATAATGCTTAAAGATGGCTAAGTAAAAACACAGATATACAGGTAAGCGGAGCGCAGCGGAGACTCCGAGGAGTAGTGTTCTGTGGCGGGTCTTGACTATACATGTAGTATGTCGAGAATCGCCACAGGACACACGACGCAGTAGATCGAAGTTTTTACGACGCCATCATAAATCAGATGCGATCACCTTCCATCAAGAAGGTATCTACAAAAGGGACAAATTACGACAAAGGCAACAAGGAACCCCAAAGGCTGAAAACATACAAGAAGAAAAAGTGTTCTCTCCGGGTTCTGAAATCCTTTACTATTACCCCCACGGGAACCATTTACAGGAAAAATATGAAAAAAATTATCTGCACAACCGCCTGTCTTCTCATGTCGGCCCTGCCCCTTCAGGCGACCCAGACCGACCAGACAGGCGCCATCGACTGGTCCGTGAAACAGAAATGGAATCTGCAGGCCGAACCCCTGGACTTTGTCCAGTCCCTTGACAACAAAAAGGTTTTTGTCCTCGGCGCTGACAGTAAAGTGTACGTTTACACCCCGGAGGGCAAGCAACTTGGCTCCATCCCGGTAGACAAGAGTGTCACCGCCATCGATATCGCTCCCCGGGGCGAGTCCCTGTACCTGATCAGCAAAACAGCCAAGACATACACCGCCCTTGATATCAGTGTGACCCAAGCAATAGATATCACGGGAGCGCCGTTTGTCGGCAATGAAAACGCTCCGGTCACCCTGGTGGTATTTTCGGACTTTCAATGACCCTATTGCGGCAGGATTCAGCCGCTGCTCGAGCAGGTGCTCGAAAAAAATCCGAAAAACCTGAAAATCGTCTTTAAAAACCTGCCGCTGCGTATGCACAACATGGCGCAAACAGCTGCCTTGGCTGCCATTGCCGCCCAAAAGCAGGGAAAATTCTGGCAGATGCATGATGCCCTGTTCAGTGCCGGGCAGTTAAGCAAAAAGGCCATTGACGAAGCTGCCAAATCAATTGGCCTGAATATGGAACAATTTAAAAAGGATATGGCGGACCCAACAACAAAACAGCAGCTGTACAAGGATATGATGGATGCCCAAAAGGCCGATGTCACAGGAACTCCTACCCTGTTTATCAATGGTCACCGGGTACGGGACCGCTCTCTGCCAGCAATGCAGAAGATGATCGACCAACAGGTTAAAGCCGCAGACAAGAAGTAAAAACAGTCCTTGAAATCCGCCTCTGCTCTCAATACGCAAACCGTCCAAAACCTGGAATTTGACGACAATGAAATTGCCCGGGTTTTGTACGGTGATCTCAACAAGAATTTACGCTCGGTCGAACAGGCGGCCGGAGTCACCCTGTCCGCCCGGGGGAGTCAACTGCAGATACGTGGTCCGGGCCATGGTGTGGAGCTGGCCGCTTCAGCCCTGTTACAACTCTATTCCCTTATCAACAAGGGATACCCTGTTTTTAGCCAGGATATTGCCTTTGGCATTAAGATCCTGGAATCCTCCCCCCGCACCCGGCTTGAAGAAATATTTCTCGACAAGGTCTGTATCACCTCGCAAAAGCAGGTTATTACCCCAAAAAGTATCAACCAGAAGCTTTACATCGATGCCATCCGCAAGAGTGATATTGTCTTTGGCATTGGCCCGGCAGGCACGGGCAAGACCTACCTCGCGGTTGCAATGGCAGTCTCGGCCCTGGCCCGGGAACAGGTCCGCTCCATTATTCTGACCCGGCCCGCGGTGGAGGCCGGGGAAAAACTGGGATTTCTGCCTGGCGATATGGCCCAGAAGGTCGACCCCTATCTGCGCCCCCTGCTTGACGCCCTCAACGATATGCTGGGCAAGGAAAAGGCCCGCGACTTTCTTGAGCGCGGGGTCATTGAGGTAGCTCCGCTTGCTTTCATGCGCGGCCGCACCCTGAATAACGCCTTTGTCATTCTTGACGAGGCCCAGAACACCACCCGTGAACAGATGAAGATGTTTCTGACCCGAATTGGTTTTGACTCGCGGGCGGTTGTTACCGGAGACATCACCCAGATAGACCTTCCCGGGCGTGGCAGCTCAGGTCTTGTGGAAGCGGAGCGAATTCTTGCCGACATCAACGGCATTGCCTTCTGCCGCTTTTCCCAGTCAGACGTTGTCCGCCATCCACTGGTTCAGAAGATAATCCATGCCTACGAACATAAAACCGGAAAAGAATCGGTACAGGCTCTCTAATACCAAAAACAAGAATAGAAAATAATAGAAGATACCGGAGATGCGTCTCCGGTCCGCCCTGACC
>JALVAI010000208.1 GCA_027011235.1 Desulfobulbaceae bacterium | reverse complement strand
ACGACCATCGGTGGGCCGTCTTGACGGCTGGACATACGCCGCCTTCCAGGGTTCGGGACCCAGGGCCCGCAGCAGGGTGGCCGGGTGAAAGGTGCCGGCCCCGACCTCCATGTCGTAGGGCTGCATGATGACACATCCCTGAGAGGCCCAGTAATTATTGAGGGCGGCGATGATATCTTGAAAATACATGATAAATGGTATTTGTTCGGGTAAAGGTTGTCAGCGCGTGCCGGAACAGAAAACGGCGCGATATTTTATGACCGTTTTTTCGCCCATACCGGAGTGAACGGAAAACGGGGGTAACCTTTCATGGCTGGAGCAATTTTATTGCTCCCTGCCTCAATAAACAATAATATTACAGTCTACCACAGCCGGGAAAGGGGGTAAATATCTTTTCACAATTTACACAAACACTACCGCCGCTGGAAGTGCTGCGATCTGTTTTTTCCGGCCGGCCGTCCATTGCCGTGGTCGGCCTGTCACCCAAAGAACATCGGCCCAGCAATCAGGTGGCCCGGTATCTGCTTGATGCCGGTTGCACGATCATTCCCGTCAATCCGGGGCAGGACAGGATCCTTGGTCTGCCCTGCTATCCTGATCTGGTATCCATCGGTCGGCCCGTTGACGTGGTTGATATCTTTCGCCGGGCCGATCAGGTGGCGCCGATTGTTCAGGATGCCATCCTCATTGGCGCCAGGGTCATCTGGATGCAACAGGGTATTATCAATGAAGAGGCGGCCGATCTTGCCCGCAAGGCAGGTCTTGCGGTCGTCATGGATCGTTGTATCAAGATTGATCATGGACGGTTTATTGCCGGCCCTGAAATTTCATCCTGAAATTTTCCCCAAGTATCCGCATTTTTCCATGGAACCACAATTTATTCGCATCCGCGGCGCCCGGATGCATAATCTCAAAAACATTTCCGTAGATCTGCCCCGCAATAAACTGGTGGTCTTTACCGGCCTGTCCGGGTCTGGAAAATCGACCCTGGCCTTTGATACCCTGTATGCCGAGGGCCAGCGACGTTATGTCGAGTCCCTGTCCACCTATGCCCGGCAGTTTTTGGGCCAGATGGACAAGCCTGATGTCGACCTGCTTGAAGGACTGTCACCTGCAGTTTCCATTGAGCAGAAAACCACCTCCAAAAATCCCCGCTCCACTGTCGGCACAGTGACCGAGATTTATGACCACCTGCGGCTTCTCTATGCCCGGGCCGGTCAGCCCCATTGTCCGCAATGCGGCGATCCCATCCGTTCCCAGTCCATTGAAGACATGGTGGATATTCTCCTGCAGCGTCCGGCAGGCGAAAAAATCATTTTGCTGGCGCCCCTGGTAATCGGCAAGAAAGGCCGGCATGAACAACTCCTTGAACGACTGCGCAAAGAGGGGTATGTCCGTGTTCGGATCAACGGCGAGATCCTCTCCCTGTCCGCGGATATTTCCCTTGAAAAGAACAAACACCACACCATTGAGGCGGTGGTCGACCGGTTGGTGATCAAAACCGGCATGCGCAGGCGGCTTGAGGAGTCGGTCAGTACAGCCATCAGGCTCAGCGAGGGCACCATGCAGGTTTTTTTCCCGGTAACCGGAGAGGAGATGCTGCTCAGTGAGTCGGCAGCCTGCCATCGCTGCGGAATATCGGTACCCAACCTGTCCACCCAGTTGTTTTCCTTTAACAATCCACAGGGCGCCTGCCCGGTGTGCGGCGGCCTTGGCGCCAACCAGTTTGTTGATGAGAAACTGGTGGTTCCCGATGGAAATTTAAGTTTGGCCGAGGGAGCCATTGCCCCCTGGAACCGGCGTAAACTGGCCACCTATTCAAGCCAGTGGCTGCAGGCCCTGTCCCGTCATTACGGTTTTGACCTGGATGTGCCGTTCAAGGAGCTGCCCAAGAGGGTGCGGAAGAAAATTTTGCAGGGTACCGGTCGGGAGAAAATAGAATTTCATCACCAGCGGGGACGGAGACGGCTGGTTTCAACGATTCCCTTTGAAGGTATTATTCCCCGGCTGAACCGTCTCTTTCGCGAGACCTCATCCAACCGGGTGCGCGAGGAGGTGGCCCGTTTCATGAACGAGCAGCCCTGTCCGGGATGTCACGGCGCCCGCTTGAAAGAAGAGGCACTTGCCGTGCGCATCGGCAGGTGGTCGATCATGGAGATGACAGCCCTTTCCATCGAGCAGTTGATTGACGAGCTTGAGCGGATAGAGTTCCAACCACGGGAGGCGGTCATTGCCGGGCCGATTCTGAAGGAGGTGCGGGAGCGGTTGTCCTTTCTCCAGGGGGTGGGCCTTGGTTACCTTTCCCTGAACAGAAAGGCCGGTACCCTTTCCGGCGGGGAGGCGCAGAGGATTCGTCTTGCCTCCCAGATCGGTTCCCGGCTGGCAGGAGTCCTGTATATCCTTGATGAGCCAAGTATCGGTCTCCACCAGCGGGACAACAACAAGCTGATCAAGACCCTGCTCAGCCTGCGCGATCTCGGCAACACCGTTATCGTGGTTGAGCATGATACCGATACCATCGCCACCGCCGACCATGTCCTTGATATCGGCCCCGGGG
>JALVAI010000207.1 GCA_027011235.1 Desulfobulbaceae bacterium | reverse complement strand
CCCTGGTGGGTGGGTTTGCCGCCAAAGAGGTTATTATCTCAACCCTGGGCACTGCCTATTCCCTTGGCGACGTCAGCACCGAGAATACAACAAGCCTCAAGGAGCGGCTGGCCGGTGACCCCCATTGGAACCCTGTGGTCGCCCTGGCCGTGCTTGCCTTTATCATGTTCTATGCCCCCTGTTTTGTCACCATTGTCTGTATCGCCAGAGAGGCGGGCTCATGGAAATGGGCCTTTTTTTCCATGACCTTCAACACCATCTTTGCCTTTGCCCTTGCCGTCTGTATCTACCAGACAGGCATGTTCCTGGGCCTTGGCGGATAGTTTGTGTACAGGTTTTGAAACCGGCTTCGACCCTCCCGCCCCTTGACATTTCCCGACTGCGAACACATAGTAGCTGGCAACCGGCAAGGCAACATTGGCCAGTGAGGAAAATACTTGCCCTGTTTGTGTCGGTCGAGGTGCAGTATGGTACATATCAGGAAAAAACATTCTCAAAATCTCCTTGTCTCCGGTGACAGGACAATCCGTGTGAGCGGCACTATCACAAGAGTACCAACGTCATCAAATACGCTCAGGTTCGGGCCGGTCCACTCATCGGCGGCCATTAACTTTCCCCTGACGCCATAGCCCCACCCCGTCCCTTCCCGCCTGTCCGGGTCAATTTTTGTATTTTTTCTTTTTCGCAGAAAAAACCTGCCTGGACAGATGGCGAAATTTACTGCCGGAGCCATGGTCGGTATTTTGCGACCATTGTTGACAGGCCATCTGGTTGAAACATAAAAATCTAATTGCCATAAAAAAGAAAAAACCATGCCAAACCAATCCATTGTCCCCTCCCCGGAAACCATCCCGACCGGGAATACTCTGAGCAAAAAAGATGCCCCGTCCTCCATCCAGGAGATCAACGAGGCGGTCAAAGAGGCCTCGGCCTGGGTACCGCTGCTTAAATCGGAAATAGGCAGGGTCATTATCGGCCAGCAGCATCTGATCGACAGGCTCCTGATCGGCCTGCTTGCCGGCGGCCACATTCTGCTGGAGGGCCTTCCCGGCCTGGCCAAGACGCTGGCGGTCAAAACGCTTGCCTCCGCCATATCCACGGATTTCAGGCGCATCCAGTTCACCCCGGACATGCTGCCGGCCGACATTATCGGTACCGAGATTTACAATCCGCGCGCCACCGGCTTTGAGGTCAAGAAAGGACCGATTTTCGCCTCCATGATCCTGGCCGATGAAATCAACCGGGCCCCGTCCAAGGTCCAGTCGGCCCTGCTTGAAGCCATGCAGGAGAAGCAGGTGACCATCGGCGAAGAGAGCTTTGAGCTGCCCGAACTTTTTCTGGTGCTGGCGACCCAGAATCCCATTGAGCAGGAAGGCACCTACCCCCTGCCCGAGGCCCAGGTCGACCGTTTCATGCTCAAGGTGCTGGTCGATTATCCGGACCGGGATGAGGAGCGGCGCATCCTGGATACGGTCGCCCATACCGATGCCGCAACCCCGGTGCGGCCGATTATTGCTGCCGGTGACATCCTGGCCGCCCGCCGGGTTGTGGACACCATCTATTGTGATGACCGGATCAAGGATTATATCGTCTCCCTCATCTTTGCCACCAGGGAACCGGAAAAGGCAGGGCTTGACCTGCAGGGATATATTGAAACCGGGGCCTCGCCCAGGGCAACCATCAACCTCAAGCTCACGGCAAGATGCATCGCCTTTCTCCAGGGACGCGGCTATGTAATTCCCGACGATATCAAGGCCTGTGCCCCGGATGTCCTGCGGCACAGGATCCGCGTCAGCTATGAGGCCGAGGCCGAGGGGATTACCAGTGAAGATATTGTCCGGCAGATATTGGCAACAGTGCCGGTTCCCTGATGCTATTTTCCATGGTTGATCCCGGAGTATTCCTGTCATGGAACAGCAACTGACCCAGAAGATACTGAAAAAGGTCCGCCAGATCGAGGTGCGGACCCGCCATCTTGTCGATGATACCCTTGCCGGCAGTTATCATTCGGTCTTCAAGGGCCGGGGCATGAACTTTGACGAGGTGCGGGAATATGTGCCCGGCGACTCCGTCCGCACCATTGACTGGAATGTCACGGCCCGCACCGGTGTCCCCCATGTCAAAAAATTCACCGAGGAACGGGAACTGACCATTCTGCTGGTCATTGACGTCTCCAACTCCGGTCTGTTTGGTTCCGGCGAGGAAACCAAGCGGGAGATGATGGCGGAACTGGGCTCGGTGCTTGCCTTTTCCGCTGTCCGCAACAACGACAAGGTCGGGCTTGTCCTGTTTTCCGATTTTGTTGAACTCTACATTCCACCGAAAAAGGGGCGGTCCCATATCCTGCGGGTGATCCGGGAAATTCTCTTCTTCCGGCCCCGGGGCAGGGGCACGGACATCGGCCAGGCCCTTGATTTTGTCAACCGGGTCAGCAAGCGCAAATGCGTTACCTTTCTCGTCTCCGACTTCTGCCTGCCCGGTGATTTTACCCAAAACCTGGAAGATCTGATGCCAAAACTGCGGATTACCGGGCGTCGGCATGATCTGATTGCTGTTAGCGT
>JALVAI010000206.1 GCA_027011235.1 Desulfobulbaceae bacterium | reverse complement strand
GTTGTTCGTGCACCGAGAACGTTGAGACAGGTGCAGATACAAGGAGGAACGCGAATTTCGGCACAGGTGTACTGGTTTGTACATCGAGCACGAAATTCGTGAATCCGACGCAGTAGATGTGCCTGTATTGACGTTGGAATGCCGGATAACTGCAGAATTTAGGTATAATATATGCGCCTTAGTTTCTATAAAATTTATGGGCGCCGTAGCGGGCGATAAAGGTTTTGTTTTCCGCCCAGGCTGGAGTGATGTCCTGGCGGTGATAATAGGTGGCACCATGGGTGAAATCAGGACTGATCAGGGCGGTTAAGGCTGATTCAAAGCAGGTGAGCAGGGCGCCGGATTCGGTTGGCATATAGGAATTTTTTTGAAAGGTCCAACTGAACTGGTAGGGAGCCGTTACAACCTCTTCCACGCTTTCATGGCGCTGAATCGCCCGGTTCAGGGTGACATGGGCCACGGCCAACTGGCCGATGCGCGGTTCACTGCGGGCTTCGTGGTAGATATTCAAGGTGAGCCAGAGCACACCTTCAAGAAAGCTCATTGCATTAACTCCGGAAAGATTTCTCAACCAACATGGCAGGTATGGGAACCTGCTTTTTCCAGTTGCCTGCAAAAAATAATCAGTTATCGGCAAATTGCAATGGTTGTTCGGCATTTCCCTGGTACTATCCGGGGTATCTGCTGAATTTACAGCACTTTTTTGTTTGCTTTCTTTTTCGTTTTGTTGGAGGCCTTTGCAACAACAGGGACACGTCTGCAATTGCCGTTTGCAGGGGGCGAGTTGATTGATGCATTGGCAGCCAATTCTTGCGGGGAGTTTTTTTCAATATGTGGTATCAGGGTTTGCGGGAGCTGGACAGGGGAGGGTGAGTGCAGGCCAACAGTATTGAAGAAAAACTGCGCGGCATCGTTGAACGGATCACCTATCATAATCCGGACAACGGCTGGTCCGTGCTCAGGGTCACCCCCTTTTCCGGTCATGGAGAACTGGTGACGGTGACCGTCCATCAGATGCGGGTCTTTGCCGGCGCCACCATGGAGTTTGTCGGCAGCTGGACCGTGCATCCGAAATTTGGCAAACAGTTCAAGGCAAATCGCGCCGTTGAGCTGAAACCTGCAGATGCCGGCGCCCTGGAAAAATACCTTGGCTCAGGCCTGATCAAGGGCGTGGGGCCAAAGACAGCACGCAAAATTGTCCGTCATTTTGGCAAGGATACCCTGGATGTCTTTGAGCATGATATTGAACGCCTTGTCGAAGTCCCTGGAATCGCCCGCAAGAAACTGGCCTCGATAAGCAGGGCCTGGTCCGAACACAGGGCCGTGCGCGAGGTGATGATGTTCCTCCAGTCTCACGGAATCTCCACCCTGTTTGCCGTTCGCATCTACAAGAAATATGGTGATGACGCCATTGCCCTGGTCCAGGAAAATCCCTATCGCCTGGCTGCGGATTTCTACGGCATCGGTTTTTTTTCCGCTGACAAAATCGCCCTTTCCCTTGGTTTTGCCGATAACTCCCCCCTGCGTATCCGCGCCGCTGTCAGGCACGTGTTATCTGCGGGCCGTGAACAGGGGCACTGCTATCTGACCGCTGACCAGATCCATGCCGGCGTGCAGGAACTGCTGCATTTCAATCCCGGAGACAATATTGACAAGCTCCTTGAGGAAATGAACGTATCCCGTGAGCTTTGCGTTCGGATCATTAAAGACGAATCAGGAGAAAAACGTTGCTATTATGCCCGCAGTCTCTACTATGACGAGCAGTATGTTGCCGACAGAATTCGTGAGCTCTGTCACGAGATTCCGGTGGACGGGCAGCGGGTAAAGTCCTGGCTCAGGCGGTATGCAAAGTATCGCACCCTGCAGCTCTCGGATAGTCAGCAGCGGGCGGTCATGGGGATTGTTGCCTCGCGTTTCAGCGTTCTGACCGGTGGTCCGGGCTGCGGCAAGACCACCACCACCAGGGTGTTGGTGGCCCTGCTGCAGGCCATGGGCAAGTCAGTGCTTCTGGCCGCTCCCAACCGGCCGGGCGGCCCAGCGCATGAGCGAGGTGATCGGCCTTGAGGCAGCGACCATTCACCGTCTGCTTGAATACCAGGGCCGTGATTTCAAGCGCAACGAGTCCAATCCCCTGCAAACGGACGTGCTTGTTGTTGATGAATGTTCCATGCTTGATATCAGCCTTGCCGCCTCCCTGTTACGGGCGGTGGCGCCTGAAACAGCGGTCCTTCTTATCGGTGATGGGGACCAGCTGCCCTCGGTCGGACCGGGGAACGTGCTGCGTGATATCATCGGTTCCGGCGCTGTTCCTGTCTTTCATTTAAGCGAGATCTTTCGCCAGGCCGGATCATCCAGGATAATCGAGGCCGCCCACCAGATCAATGAAGGCAGGGTGCCCAAAATAGGCTCGCCCTTCCGGCAGCCCGATCTCTGGCACAGCAGTGACTGCCTGTTTATGGATGCCGAGGAGGCAACCGTGCGCCAGCTCCAGGTTATTGCCCGCATCAAACGTCATTTCAAGACAGAGGCGGAACGGGAGAATGCGGTTGGCGGCGATGTATA
>JALVAI010000205.1 GCA_027011235.1 Desulfobulbaceae bacterium | reverse complement strand
CATCGGATAGGAGAAAACATCGTATAGGAGAAAACATCGGCCAGGAGATTACATCGGCCAGGAGAAAATACCATGAAAGGGGAAATCGCTGTAATCGGATTGGGAAAATTTGGTTTTTATTTTGCCGTTACCCTCGTTGACCTCGGTTTTACCGTTATCGGGATTGATAACAGACAAAATAGAGTTCAAGAGGCACGGGACAGGCTGCACCAGGTGTACAGGATTGATTCGACCAACAAGGAGGCCCTGGAGCAGGTAGGTCTGGCCGATGTTTCCCATGTGCTTATCAGCGTGGGAGATTCGATCGCCGCCTCTTCCATGATTGCCATGTATGCCAAGGAGCTGGGCATTCCGCATGTCTGGGTCAAGGCGGTTAATCCTGACCATCAACGGCTTCTCTACCGGCTGGGCGTTGACGAGGTGATTATTCCCGAGCAGATGGCAGCGGTCCAACTGGCCTCCAAAGTGGCGATTCCGGGATTTTTGCAGTATGCCGCCTTTGATCCCGAGGTTTCCTTTCAGGAGCTGACCATAGACCGGTGGGCCGGCAAGAGCCTGCGCCAGCTCGATCTGACCCGGCGCTACCGGATCCAGGTAATTTCGGTGAAGAAAAAGGATTCGGATGAGATAGAATATATGCCGGATCCGGACTATATCTTTCAACCCGGTGACAAAATAATCATCCTCCGCAACACAAATACCTCAACCAGGCTGAAATCATAACCGTATCGTGAACACGTAAGGTGGTGGCCACAGGCTGTTTATTTCCCGGCGTCCCCTGTTTCCAGCATGGATTCCAGTTCCTGCCACCGGTCATAGAGTTGTTCCACCTCTGCCTGCACTTGCTCCTGTTCCTGCCAGTATTGGCTGACACGGTCATGGTCGGCGACAATCTCCGGATCGGCAAGCAGCGTTTCTAACTCTTCCAGCCGTTCTTCGAGCGAGAGTATCTTCTCTTCCATGGCGTCATACTCCCGTTGGTCCATGTAGGAGAGTTTTTTCCCTTTTTTTCCCTTTTTCCCCGGCTTGGCCCGAGGTTTGCCGCTTTTCTGCAGAGATTTTTCAGGTTTCCTCTCCTGCCGGAGCCAGTCCAGCCACTGGTTGTAATCGGCAAAAAAACGGGTTTGGCCCTGGCCGTTAAAACCAAGGACCCGGTCGCAGACCTTTTCCAGGAGAAACCGGTCATGGGTAACCAGGACCAGGGCGCCGGGAAATTCGAGCAGGCTTTCTTCCAGCACATTGAGTGATGGAATGTCCAGGTCGTTGGTCGGCTCGTCGAGAAGGAGGATATCTGCCGGCTGCCGCATCAGCCGGGCGATCAGTATTCGCGCCTGTTCCCCGCCGGAAAGCCGTGCCACCGGGGTCTCCAACTGGTCAGGCCGGAAGAGAAACCGCTGGGCCCAGGTCACGACATGGACGGTTCTGTCCCGGTAGATGATGGAATCGCCATCAGGGGCCAGGGCCTGTTTCAGGGTCTGATCGGGATCAAGCTGCTGACGCCGCTGGTCAAAGGAGACTATCCGTACATTGTCGGCGGTTGTTATGGAACCGCTGTCCGGCCTGAAAAGATCTGACCGGTCAGCGGCATGGGCGAGCAGCTGCATAAGGGTGGATTTTCCGCAGCCGTTGCCGCCAAGCAGGCCGAGGCGGGAGCCATTGGTAAGGACCAGGTCAAGGTCGGTAAACAATGGCCGGCCAGCAAATCCCTTGCTTATCTTGTGGGCGGTGAGCAGTTTTTTTGTCTTTCTGCCGGTGGCGGTAAAGTCGATCTGCACCTGGCCGTTTGCCCGGTTTCTGGCCCTGGTTTTTTCCAGCTCCCCGGCCAGGTCTCCGGCGGCATCTATTCTGTATTTTGCCTTGGTGGTCCTTGCCTTGGGACCGCGCCGCAGCCATTCGGTTTCCCGGCGCATCCTGTTGGCCAGCCGGGTTTCCAGGGCCTGCTGCTGCTTGAGGAACTGCCGGCGTTTAATCAGAAAATCGCTGTAGACCCCACGGGCCTGCAGCGATCCATCCGGATACATGGGTGAGAGTTCCATGACCCGGTTCACTGTATTTTCCAGAAACCGGCGGTCATGGCTGATCATGAGAAAGGCGGCCGGACTTTCCGGCAGGCGGGCCCCAAGCAGTTTTTCCAGCCAGAGTATGCCTTCAATATCAAGATGATTGGTCGGCTCATCCATGAGCAAAACATCGGGATGAGCGATAAGGGCCCGGCAGATGGCAAGTCGTTTTCTCCAGCCGCCTGAAAGCTGGCTGACCGGACAGTCATAATCGGGGAATTCCGCCCTGCTTGCCAGGGTGTGGGCCCTGTTTAAGGCCTCGTCTTCGGCATGGGGGATGGCGGCAAGTCCGGCCATCAGGTTGTCGATGATCGAACCGTTTTCACAAAATCTGTCTTCCTGGGCCAGGTAACCAATCCTGGTGTTTTTGGGAAGAAAAACCTGGCCGGAGTCCGCCTCTGTCAGCCCGGCCAGAATTTTCAGCAGGGTCGATTTTCCGGACCCGTTCGGGCCAATCAGACCAACATGGTCACCCCTGTGCAGAACAATATCTATACCGGTAAACAGGCTCTGGGCGCCAAAGGACTTGCCCAGATCCCGGCCGCTGAGAAGAGGAGACATGGATCATCCCGGTTGAAAAATTATGGAAAACTGGTTCAATCCAGGCCGAGCTGGGGACTGTCCGCCCTTGGGTAGGAACCTATCCATTCATAAAAGGCGCAGGTCTTTTGCAGGATATCGCAACATTCCTGGATGACCGGGTCTTCGATGTGGCCGGCGATGTCGAGGAAAAAGAGATATTTCCACTGCTTGCCCTTGATGGGCCGTGATTCGATTTTTGTCAGGTCGACATTGCGGTCCGAGAGAACGGAGAGAACTTCCTTTAATGCCCCGGGCCTGTTCACCAGCAGGCTGAGGAGCAGGGAGGTCTTGTCATTGCCGCTTTTGCTCGGTGACTGTTTGCCGATGACCAGGAACCGGGTGGTATTGCCCTGGTAGTCCTCGATTCCCTTGACCACCACCTGCAGATTATAGGTTTTGATGGCAAGTGAGCTGGCAATGGCGCCGATATTGGGATTGTTGGCCGCCATCTTGGCGGCGGCCCCGGTCGAAAACACGGGCAGGGTAGGGGTGTCGGGCATGTGTTTGCGAAGCCATTCCCGGCACTGGGCCAGGGGCTGGGAATGGGAGGCAACGGTCTGGATATCGGCAATATTTCCCGACTGACAGACAAGATTGTGGGATATGGCAAGTTGCAGTTCGCCGCATATCTTGACGTTGTATTTCATAAAGGCGTCAAGAGTGGAAAAAACAGCGCCTTCAATGGAATTTTCCACCGGAACCATGCCATATTCCACCCGTTCCTTGTCAACTTCGTGAAAGACATCTTCAATGGATTCCATGGCAATGTATTCAGCGGACTGACCAAAATATTTGACACCTGCCAGGTGGGTATAGGTCGCTTCCGGACCAAGGTAGGCGACCGCGGTTTTTTTCTGGGAAAGTCGACAGGTGGTAATGATTTCATGGAAGATGGAACGCAGGGCACGCTCGGGGAACTCGCCCTGGTTATTTTTGAGCAGCCGCTCATAAATTTCCAGTTCCCGTTTCGGGTCCCATTTCGCCCGGTTGGCACCGGTCTTCAGCTTGCCGATTGTTTTGGCACAGGCAAGACGCTCCTTGAGCAGGCCAAGCATGGTGTCGTCTATTTCGTCTATACGTTTCCGCAGTTTGGGAATGGTGGGTGTATCGTTACTCATGGGAAGGTGCTCTACCGACTTGTCAGCTTTCTGGGGAAGGTTTGGATAAATTTGTTGAATCCAGGATATTATTGATGATTATAATCAGGCAACGGAACCATACATGCTAAATCATCTTTTGGGAGTTGCAAAGAAAAAAACATATTTTCAGTCGATCAAATGAAAAAGAGTTGCGTCCGACCATGTTTTTACTAATATACAATTTCTGTTTTCCGGGCCGGGTGGCCGGGCCGGAAAATCCGCTCCCGCCATTGAGGTGTGGCCGGAATGGTAACTGAATTCAGGGTGATGTGAAAATTTTTCATGGTGTAAGGATAGCCTGGCAAATAAACAAAAGAGAATGTCATGAGTGAATTTGTGGTCAATAAAACCTATGCCGAAATCAATGCCCGTATCAAGGCCGGTGAGGCTGTGGTGGTAACGGCGGAGGAGATGATAGACATTGTCGAGAAAGATGGCCCGGTCGAGGCAGCGCGCAAGGTCGATGTCGTAACAACCGGCACCTTTTCGACCATGTGTTCTTCCGGTGCTTTTTTTAACTTCGGCCAGACCATTCCGACCATAAAGGCCCAGAAGGTATGGGTCAACAAGGTGCAGGCCTATGCCGGTCTTGCGGCCATAGATTTTTATCTCGGCGCCACGGAACCGGCCGAGGATGATCCCTTGAACAAGGTATATCCGGGAGAATTCAGGTATGGCGGCGGCCACATCATCGAGGACCTTGTTGCCGGCAAAAAGGTTTTTCTCGAGGCCAAGGCCTATCCCACCGACTGTTATGCCAACCGCAAATGCAAAAGGGAAATGACCCTGGCTGATTTTCCCCATGCCCTGTTGTGCAATCCGCGCAACGGGTACCAGAATTATAACTGTGCGGTCAACCTGTCGGACAAGACCGTCTATACCTATATGGGAACCTTGAAACCAAAATGCCGCAATGCCAATTACTGCAGCGCCGGTCAACTGAGTCCCTTGCTCAATGATCCTCTGTACAGGACCATCGGGCTTGGCACCCGTATATTTCTTGGCGGCGGCATCGGCTATGTTACCTGGCACGGCAGCCAGCATAATCCGGCGGCGCCGCGGGGAAAAAACGGAGTACCGTTGCGGCCGGCCGGCACCATGATGGTACAGGGTGACCTCAAGCAGATGTCCGCCGATTGGCTGCGCGGGGTCAGTATCCAGGGGTATGGCTGTTCACTGGCCGTTGGACTGGGGGTGCCGATCCCGATCCTGAATGAGGAAATGGCCCGGTTCACCGGAGTTTCCGATGCCGAGATTTTCACCCAGGTGGTGGATTACGGCCATGATTACACCAACGGCATTGCCCGCACCTATGGGGAGGTCAGCTATGCCCAACTCAAGAGCGGCACCATTGAGGTGGCCGGTAAAAAGGTGCCCACGGCCCCGCTTTCCTCCTATGTCAAGGCCGTTGAAATTGCGGAACTGTTGAAAAAAAGAATACTTGAGGGCTCGTTTCTTCTTGCCGAACCGGTGGCCTCGTTTCCAACAGTGGATTTTTCTTTTGATAAGTAGCCGATGCCTGTGTTGGAGAGAGTTTCTTGCTGTCTCTTGATCAAAAAACCGCAAAACTCCATGATCTGCTGCAGGAATACGCCAGGGTGGCGGTGGCGTTTTCCGGCGGAGTTGACAGTTCGTTTTTATTAAAATCCGCGTTAGGCGTCTTGGGCGCCGGCAATGTGCTTATCCTTCATGCAGACAGTTGTCTTGTCGCTCTGCCGGAGCGGCAACAGGCACGTAACTGGGCGGCCAGGCATGGCATACATGGGGTTGAGTTGCTGGCCATGGACCTGCAACCGCTTTTGTGGAAGGAGTTTGTGGAAAACAGTGAGAGGCGTTGTTATTTCTGCAAGCTTAGAATGTATAAGGAATTTTTAGCAGTGATGCATCGTCATGACCTGCAGATTCTCCTTGATGGTACCAACACCGATGATCTGAAAGACCGGCGGCCCGGACTGTCCGCCATCCATGAACTGGGAGTAAAAACACCGCTGGTGGAAGCGGGATTTTCCAAAAACGACATCCGCGCATGCAGCCGGGACCTGGGGCTTGATACCTGGGATATTCCTTCGGCCTCCTGTCTTGCCACCCGTATTCCCCATGGCGTTGCAATAACAGAGGACCGGCTGACAAAGATTGCATTGTATGAAGAGGGATTGGGCGCCCTTGGTTTTGCCGGCTGCCGTGTCCGACTGCATCCGCAACGGGACGACGCCGTGTTTCTGGAAATTCTCCATCGTGATTTTGATCGATTTGCCCGGCCCGGGATGCGGCAGGCTGTTGTCCGCCTTTTTCAAAAATCCGGCATCAGCGATATTTTTTTGAATTTGCAGGGACGAGAGATGGCATCGGTTGTCATGTCGTCATAATGCGTCGTTTTGTTTTTTATTTCCGCTTTTTATTCTTTTTTTGATGCTGTTGATAAATCTTTCCGAAGAAAAGGCTATTTTATGGGTCGAAAGAAAAGGTATTTCGGCCGCAATCTGCCAGTAGACGGGAAAAAATGGTTTTTTTCCTTTGACAAAACAAGTCATCTTTATTTTAATTCCGCTGTTCACGCAGTGGAGCGGGTCAGACTGTTGGTCTGATCAATACCGGCACACAATTTAATTCTGGAGGGAAGAATGAACAAAAAGGAACTCGTAGGGGCAATGGCAGATGCAGCAGACATCAGTAAGGCAGCCGCCGAAAAGGCATTGAACGGTATGCTGGCCGCTGTAACAGGAGCGCTTTCCGAAGGAGACAAGGTCACGCTGGTGGGTTTTGGCACCTTTTCCACTGTCAAACGTTCCAAGAGGAAGGCCAAAAATCCCCGTACAGGTGAAATGATCAATATCCCTGCCAAAACTGTTGCCAAGTTTAAACCAGGCAGCAAGTTGGCTGAAGCCGTCAAGTAATTAACAGAAGGGGGCCTTGAAAAATTAGAATTTTCGTTCGAGGTCAAGGAACAGGAAGATTAAAAAGGGCAGCATATTAGACATATGTGAGCATTTTTCATTTTTCTGTGACGCAGAGATCCGGCGGCAATTTTTTAAAGGTGGCCAGAAATAAATAAGCAGCCACGATAACCCCAATTGCACATTTACATTCTGTTTCGTTTATAATTTTCACATGATTTCGAGATGATTTTGCATGTGGAGTGAAACAGTAAAGGCGTTTGGCGGGCTGCTGGATAAATAAAAACAACAGGCCTTTGTCTGCTGTTTTTATTTTTTTGTCTTCTCAATTTCTCTCTATTCTTCTATCAGGAGGATTGTGTAGAATAAGAAGGAATATATCGTCGGGAAGTGGCTCAGTCTGGTAGAGCACAGCGTTCGGGACGCTGGGGTCGGAGGTTCGAATCCTCTCTTCCCGACCATTTACAACGCAATCCCTTGGGGCATGTTTCAACAATGTGCCCCAAGGGATTTTTTTGTTATTCAAGTTGAAATGTTTGCGAAGGAAAGAAATCCGCAAGATGGCTCTTGTTGACCGGATAATTTTTCATTGTTGTCAAGAGCCGTTGTAATGGGGCCTTTTCTGTGTCGGTTATCAGAAAACCGGGAAAAGGGGTGTTGTCTATTCTGTTTCTATTGTCACCGGCAAGCATATCCAGCATATTGCCGCTTGTTCCTTTGCGGTCTAAATGCTCGATCAACTGGTAAAAGACAAGGTTGATCGTATACAGAAAAGGGGGCATTACCGCTTCTCCATCATCCTGACACTTCTGTTCAGACGACATGGCCCGACAGGAAAAGGGCCGGTTTTCATAGACCAGGCAACATCCGTCCCGGCCAAGAAGAGGACATTGGCCCGGCGCATGTGTTCCCTGTTCTTCCGGCGGTTCCTGCCGGCGCAGGCAAAAGCGTGCAAGCCGGTTGGTTGTCATTGTCGGAATAAAACGGGGTCGGAGGAGCGCGGCATTGATTTGTCGCTGAACTTGCCTGTCTGACAGGGCTGGATGTTGGCCCAGGTAGTCGGCCTCGAGGCTGGTTATCACAACATTGACTGAACAGCAGGTTGAACATCCGGGGCCGCAGGCAAAAGAGAAACTTCGGACAAACCGGGCATAAAAAACGTAGAGCGCTTTCAGGGCATCAACTGTGGCCATGGGATAGTCTGTGGTATGAAGAGGTTTTTTCGATGATGTGTTTCCAGTGCCCGATTGGGTCAGGATGTGAGCCGGCTTTTTCCGACTTTCATTGTGTGATAATTACTCTGCCTGTAATTTGCCCATGTGTTGAGGACCTTACCGGAGATCAGGATGCAGGCGTGCCCGCAAAATCCTGTTGCATGTATGACCGACCAGCAAAAAACCGATCAGCCAACAAACAATCCCGCCGGTAGCTCCATGTCCGCCGGTCAGTTGAGTTCCTATCTCTATCTGCTGCGGCGCAATGCCAATTATCGCAGATTCTGGATTTCAGGTATCATCAGCCAGGCCGGGGACTGGTTCAATTACATCGCCATTTTTGTCCTGCTCACCCGTTTAACAGGTTCCGGCGAGGCTGTCAGCTGGTTTCTGATCGCAAAATTTATTCCCACCACGGTTTTAGGGCCGGCGGCCGGTGTTGTTGCCGATCGATTCAGTCGAAAGGCCATTCTTATCTTGTGTGATATCGCCCGCGTCTTTGTTGTCCTGGCCTATCTTCTTATAAATAATGCCAACCAGGTCTACCTGGTTTTTGTCCTTGCCCTTGTCCAGGAGTCTCTCTGGAGTTTCTGGCATCCTGCCAGGCAGGCGGTTTTGCCTGATATTTGTGCCAAAGAAGAGCTCAGTATTGCCAATGGTCTTTCCGGAGCATCCTGGTCGATAATGCTGGCCCTGGGAGCAGCTGCCGGCGGTTTTGTCACTGCGGCCTTTGGCTGGCGGACGGCGGTTTTAATCGATGCGGCATCCTTTGTCCTGTCGGCCCTGGTGATGGTGACAGTTCAAATACCACCCCTGACAAAAAAGAAAAAGGCTGCCTTTTCTCTTGCCCGCATAACCGGTCTGCATGACCTGGTTGAAGGGGTGCGCTATGTCAGGTGCAACCGGGATGTGGCCGCCCTGCTCATGGTGAAAAGTGGCTGGGCCATGTCGGGCGGTATCCTGGTTATGTTAACGGTTTTTGGCGAACAGGTTTTTGCCGGTAGCGGCAGCGGCGGCCTGTCCGGAGTGCTTTATTCCATGCGTGGACTGGGTGCGGCCGTGGGGCCGATTGTGGCCTGGAAGATTTTTGGCGATGG
>JALVAI010000204.1 GCA_027011235.1 Desulfobulbaceae bacterium | reverse complement strand
GGATACCGAAGGCTTGTCAGTGTTGACCGCCTGGGCCGCCGGCAAGTTTGGCGCCGATCTCATCGCCGCCTTTGTCAACAAGTCCGGCATCGCCGACAAGGTGAAACACCGGGAGCTGATCATCCCCGGCTATCTCGCTACCATCAAGGGTGAGCTTGAAGAGGAACTGGCCGACTGGACGATCACAATCGGTCCGAGAGAGGCCGGTCATCTGCCCGCATTTCTCAAGGAGTGGAAACCCTCGGCGTAAACAACTGCCATTGTCGTCAGGGCAGGGGTGTTGATCATAGGTATTTTTTCATATTTTTTTACTGCGATATTGTTGAATGGCCACAGTTACCGTTACCATAGACGAAAATGAGATCATTGCCGAAAAGGGACTGACCATCCTGGAGGTGGCAAAGCGGTCCGGAATATCCATTCCCACCCTTTGCTGGCTTAAGGGAACTGTTGCCGAAAAACCGTGCGAAATCTGTGTGGTCCAGGTCCTTGATTATGAAAAATATGGTCTGAGTTCCACCATGGCAACGGAAGGGCTTTTTCGTGCCTGTGTCACCCTGGCCCAGGACGGGATGGTAATTCAAACCAATTCCAATGATGTCATTGCCCATCGCCAAAAACGGCTGGCCATTCTCTCCCAGACCCATTTCGGCGACTGCAAGGCCCCCTGCAATCTGACCTGTCCCGGCCAGATAAATGTTCAAGGGTATATCGCCCATGTGGCCAAGGGTGAGCATGAAGAGGCCCTGCGTCTGATTATGGAGCGCAATCCGGTCCCCTTTTCCGTGGGCCGGGTCTGCCCCCGGTTCTGCGAGACCCGTTGTCGCAGGATTCTCGTTGACGAGCCGGTCTCCATCAATCACCTGAAACGTTTTGTTGCCGACTGGTGCATGGCCAACAAAATTGATCTCGGTATTCCCAAGGAAAAACCCACCGGCAAACGAATAGCGGTTATCGGCGGTGGTCCGGCCGGTTTGACGGCCGCATTTTTCCTGACCCGAAAAGGCCATGATGTAACGATATTTGAAGCAGAGCCGCAACTGGGCGGCGCCCTGCGCTACGGCTTTCCTGAGTACAAGATTCCCAAGGATGTTCTTAATTACGAGATAAACACCATCCTGCGGATGGGAATAAACATACGTCTCAGCCAGCGATGGGGGCGGGATTTCACCCTGCAGGAATTGCGGGACATGGGATTTGACGCCACCTTTATCGCCATCGGTGCCGGTATCGACCAGCCCATGCATGTCCCCTGTACCGACAGGGAACATGTCTACAGTGCCACCCGTTTTCTGCACATGGTCAATGAGGGAAAGAAACCGGACCTGGGTAACAGCGCGGCCGTTATCGGCGGCAATAACATTGCCATGGAGGTGGCACGCAGCCTGCGCCGTCTCGGTCTGCAGCAGGTCACTGTTATTTATCCCCGGGCCCGGATAGAAATGCCGGCCAATCAACGCAATATCCGCGAGGCGGAAAAAGAGGGGGTCCAGTTTCTGCTCATGGCCAACCCGACCGGCATCTGCGGCATCAGTGAAACCGGCAGCCGCCTGAAACTCGATCTGATCCGGATGAAACTGGGCGAACCGGATAAACGCGGCCGGCGTGAACCAATCCCCATCCCGGATTCCGGTAACTCCATTTCCGTAGATACGGTGGTCAGTTCTCTTGGGCAGTTTGCGGTTGATGAAAACATGCTTGTCGGTGAACTTGAACAGGGACTGAAAATTTCTCCCAAAGGCACCTTTGTTGCCAATCCCCGTTCTTCCCAGACCAGCGTTGAAGGGGTATTTGCCGGCGGCGATGCGGCCACCGGTCCCAAATCGGTGATCCAGGCGGTGGTGTCCGCGCGCCGGGCCGCCGCCAATATCCATGCCTTTGTCATGGGAGTGCCCAAGGAACCGGCAGAAAGCCGGTTCAACTTTACCAGGGGCCGCTCCTTTGATGACGTATCATTGAAAAATTTTGATAATGTCGAGATAAAACTGCGCGAAAAAATGCCGGAACGGCCGCCCGAGGTCTGTATTCAGGATTTTGACGAGGTGAAACTCGGGTTTACCGAAAAAATGGCCCGCCGTGAGTCGGAACGCTGTCTCTCCTGCGGCTGTACGGCCTTTGACCGCTGTGATCTGAAACGGCTTGATATTGATTTCAATGTCAATATCAACAAGACCGGTATGGGCAAGGTGCCCCTGTATCCCATTGACGATTCCCACCGGGCCATCCGGGTCGACCGTAACAAGTGCATATACTGCACCCGTTGTGTACGGTCCTGTTCCTATGATGCCCTTGAGCTGAAGGCGGAATCTTTTGATGACAAGGGAAGACCTGTCGGCCTTGAGATCATTTTTAAGGACAACTGTGTTTCCTGCGGCAACTGTGTTGACAACTGCTCGACCGGGGCCTTGAACAAGAAAAACAGAATAGTTCCGGTCCAATCCGAGGTGGTCAACACGATCAGAACAACCTGTCCCTATTGCGGCACCGGCTGCCAGATCGATCTCAAGGTCAAGGGTAAGACCGTGCTCGAGGCCACCGCTGATAAGGAAGCTGCGCCCAATTACGGCGATC
>JALVAI010000203.1 GCA_027011235.1 Desulfobulbaceae bacterium | reverse complement strand
CCGGGTTCCAGCTGGTGGCCTGGTCGATCTGACCGACCTTGGAGTCAACAAACTGGGAGAAGTAGCCTTCCCGGTAGAGCAGACTTATTGCCGCAACCGGAATGTGCATATCGGCAAAGCTTTTCAGAGTATCTCCTGCCAGGACACCGAGTCCGCCACTGTAGTTCGGAATCTTGCGGGGGCCGTGTAGATATTTCTGGATAAAGGCATCGGCGATTTCATCGTCACTGCCGGTTATCTCCAAATCATGCAGAAAGTCGAGCACAGGATGAAAGACATCCGGATCAGCGCCGATCTCCATGGAAACGTAGACTGCCGAGTTGCCGGCCGGTCCTCGCAGCTGTTGCCAGACCCTGTCAAGGGTATCCTGGGTGACGCCAAAAAAGGTACCATATTTGTTGCGACAGACCAGGTCCTTTTCGCTGTCAACTGTAAGTGTTTTTTCCGCTGTCAATCTTGTTGAATTGGTAAAAAGTTACAACGGCGATGTTCGCCGAAAAAAAATCCCGGGTTGGCCGCACCTTGGCAAAGGGTGATCTTTGCCCTGTATAGAGCGGCGAACCAATTATTGTTCCATTCCTGTGTATTAAGCTGTTCCACCCATTGTCCAAAGAATGAAAGGTCGATTTCTCCCACCTTCCGAACTTAGAAAGGCTGATGCTGTTTTGCAAGCTAATTTCACAGGGTGGAAAAAAATGTTGTATTCCTGTTTTGTTGAGGTAGAATTACGATCGGTTGGACAGCTGCAGATCTTGAATCAACAGGTCGTGCCGGGACCGTGCCGTAAATGTACCATCCCCCAACACGCAGGAATTATAGTATGATTGAGGCGTGATTAGGATGGGGCAGGGTTCTTTTCCTATGGTTCCGGATTTCTTTATCCATCAGGAGGATAATGTGTTGAATAGCGAAATGTTTGCAAAGATGTTCATGCTGGCTGTTATGTGTTGTTTTTTATTGGTTGGCTGCGGAAAAAAGACACCGCCGCCCACGGCGCCAACAGTGACTGAAGGTCTGGGGCCGGCGGAATCTCTGGATACGGCGGCAACCGATGAATCCGCCACCATGGAGGGCAGGACTTCCGCCCCCATGCTCCCGATTTATTTTGCCTTTGACTCGTCAATGATCGAGGGTGACCAGGTGGGGCGTCTTGAAAAAAATGCGGATTTTTTAAAGGCCCATCCACAGATCAGTGTGCGCATAGAAGGCAATTGCGATCCCCGCGGCACCAGGGAGTATAACCTTGCCCTTGGTGAGCGAAGGGCCCAGAGCGCGCGAAAATATCTGGTTAATCTCGGGGTAAACGGCGCCAATCTGACAACGATTTCCTGGGGAGAGGAAAAATTGCTTCTCTTTGGCCATGATGAATTATCCTGGGCCCAGGACCGTCGGGATGATTTTGTTATTGTCAAGGGTGGCCTCAAATAAATAGGCCCGCATGTCTGTTGCCCGAGCCGGATGGAAGGAAATTCTTTCCATCCGGTTTGTTTATTCAGGGCTTCAATTTACTGATATTTTTTGTTTTTGTTTTTCAGTTTTTTACGCATGCTGTTTTTTCCGCCTTGTCCGGCGGGGTTGTTAAATTTTACTATATGAGGAGTTTGTAATGAAACGTTTCTTTGGTTGTACCGGTATGCTGATTATGGTTGTTTTTTGTGCGGTGTCCATTTCAACTGCCGGTAATGTTCACGCGGCCGCTGCTAAAATCGGTGTGATCAATATGAAAAAGGTGCTGGCAAACTCCACGGCAGGGAAAAAAGCCCAGAAGGTGCTGGAAAAGAAAATGAACCAGCTGCGGGCCAAATTCAAAAAGGATGAGGATGCCCTGCTGGCGTTGCAGAAGGAGATCCAGAAGAAGAGTTCGGCCTGGAGTGATCAGGTAAAACAGGAAAAGGCGATTGAATTTCAAAAGAAACGTCGGGATCTTGCCGCCAAGCAGGAAGACGCCAATCTCGAGCTGAAACAGTTGCGGGAAAAACATCTGACCCCAATCCTGAAAAAACTGGAGCAAGTGGTCAAGGCAGAGGCGAAAAAAGGCGGGTATACCATTGTCCTTCCCAATACAGCGGTTCTGTACCGGGACAAGGGCGCAGACATGACCGCCCTGATAACCAACGCCTTGAACAAGGCGATGAAATAGAAGTTTTGATGGCGACGTAAAAACTTTGATCTACTGTGTCGTGTATCCCGGGGCGACTCTCAACATACTACCTGTATAGTTGAGACCCGCCCTTGGAACACTACTCCTCGGAGTCTACGCTTCGCTCCGCTTACCTGTATCTCTGTGTTTTTACTTAGCCATCTTTGAAAAAGATTTTGACTTTTTACGAGTTCATCAAGTTTTTTCGTTTTCAGAAAGTCTTTGGTTGTGAATCCTCTTGAGTTTGTCGCCCTGACGCCGAAATCCAATTGCGGCCGCTGCGGTCATCCCACCTGCCTGGCCTTTGCGGTTGCCGTAACCAAGGGAGGTGCAGCAGCCTCGGGCTGCCCTTTTATTGATTTGGACAACCTACCGCCTGAACTGGGTCGGGACAGGGGCGGTAAGGGCTTGCAGGCGGTTGACCGTTGCCAGGAA
>JALVAI010000202.1 GCA_027011235.1 Desulfobulbaceae bacterium | reverse complement strand
TCTTGTTCCAAAAGACCTGACAATCTGGGATGCCTGGGAAAGAAATTTACAGAAATATGATTCACCATTTATGGGAGAACGAAATCAGCCGAAATCCCAACAGCATAGAGAAGGTCTGGATGATGTTTTTGATTGATACCAATATTTGCATATATATCATGAATAATCATCCGCCGGAGGTCATTCAGAAATTTAAAGATACAGGTGTTGGAAATATCTGTCTATCATCAATAACTGTTTCGGAATTGCAATATGGCGTATGCAAAAGTCAACAGATTAAAAAAAATATACGACGACTTGATGAATTTCTCAGTCCGTTTGCAATCCTTGCCTACGATGAAAATGCATCAATTTGCTACGGGAAAATTCGCTCTCAACTGGAAAGGGAAGGTAAGGTGATTGGACCTCTTGATATGATGATTGCAGCCCATGCGCTAAGCAGGAATTTAACATTGATTACAAACAATGAAAAAGAATTTAACCGGGTAAAATCATTAAAGGTTAAAAACTGGTTAAAAGAGTAAAACAACCAGGGCGGGTTCTACCCGCAACTCAAACGATAAGAACGGATTCAGCCGTGATAGTTATTATGACCTTTTCAACCTGAAATTTTTTCTGAGTCCACGCTTACCTGTTTTTACGCCAGAACAATTATTGAGCCGTTTCTGCCTGTCTTCTCCTCTCCCCTGCGTACCGCCCTGCGATAAGAGAAAAAATCTTCATTGCATACTGTGCATCTTGTTACCGTGTCGATCCTGTTTTCCCTGACCCCGGCATCGATGAGCTGCATGCGGCTGATCGCCTGAAAATCAAAATGGTTTTTTGTGGTTTTAAAGGTCAGAAAATCCGGTGGAAGTTCGGTGTGGTAATTGACAAATTCACCGCAGCAGGGGCCCAGGGACGGGCTGATAACGGCAGCAATATCCGATGGCCGGACACCATAGTTTTGTTGCATGCATTTTATGGTGCCGCCAATGATATTGGCTACTGAGCCGCGCCAGCCACTGTGAACCGCGCCGATAACCCCTTTAACCGGATCGTGCAGCAGCACAGCCTGGCAGTCGGCCTGCTGGATGAGGAGACCGACCCCGCTAACATCGGTGACCATGGAATCTCTTTGCTCTGTTTCTGTAACCTGGTCCGCACTCTTTACCATGAGAACGGAACTGCCATGCACCTGGGTCACTGCCTGTAAAGTTTGGGCGCCAACAGTGGTTCGCATCAGTTCCCGGTTAGCCGCAACCAGGGAAGGAGCATCCCCAACATTATAGCTGCAGTTAAGTGAAGAAAACAGGCCCGTACTCTTTCCTCCATGCCGGCTGAACATGGCATGGGGAATGGTGAGGAGATCGCTTTTGTAAAAGAGAAGTCCGTTACTGCGTGTTTCCGTGATCATGGAGCAAGAAAAGGCAATAAAAAAGGGAAAGCCTTGCAGGTGGCTTTCCCTTGTTTTTTTTGTGAACTGAGTAATTCTGGCTTAGAAATAGGCCTCAAAGGTCAGGTAAAACTGATCGGCGCTTTCAAGGGCCGGCATGCCCATTTGGTCAAGGATGGCCATTGACATGGGATCGTCGGTATCATAGGGTTTGACGTTCCAGTCCATTACGCCGCTATAGTCATACCAGTAATGCTGATACCCCAGACGAATAAAGGTCTTGGCATATTTGGAAATGGCTTCTCCGGTCGGAAGGTCATAAATCAGGTATGCTTCCAGAACACTGCCCCGGGTGCCCAGCTTGGAGTTGTACAGGTCATCATGTCCCGGAGTAAACGCGATCCAGTACTCGGAGCCGTAGTTGTATTCCAGACCAAGCTTGAGACCGATGGAATCGATATCATACCGGGTACCGACATAGATGGAATACCCGTCTTCGCTGTCGGTATTTGGCCGCCACATCGGATTGGGCGAGCCGTCCGGCATCCGCATGGTGGCATAATCGTTGAACATGCCGTTGGAATTGGGATTGGTATGGCTCCAGCCGCCGGCAATAAAAAAGTTTACGTCCTGGAATTTATCCATGTAGACTGCGCTGGTATGGTAAATATTTCCCAGGTTTTTTCTATCACCAAACCCTGACAAATCACCAAATCCCATGTTGATGACCGGATCCTGGAAGTTGGGATAGTTGAACATGTTGAAGACCTCGAAGGCCTGGATATTCATGAACCGGTGGCCAGATTTCATGACATCCCAGGAAAAACCGGCAAAATCGGTGTCATCAAGAAGCTGCCTGTTGTCTATCTGCAGGCCGTTTTCAAACCCACGGCCATAGCAGAACCGGATACGTCCGGTCCCCAGGGTATCATTGCCCCAGTCATAGGCGTAGCCAAGGGAAATGCCGTCAAACGGGTAGTCCATGTAGGCAATGGGGGTTGCCATCCTGGAATCACTGCCCATACGCAGGTGGGCGGGTGGTCCGTCCGTGGTCGGCCGACGGCCGATGGAGAACCAGATCGGCAGCCCGCCGATGTTGTTCCAGTTGACAAAGGCCCGGTCAACACGCAATGCATTATCAGAAGGCGTTCTGGTGGTATTGCCATCAAACTGTGGCCATGCCATCATATCGCTGTGAAAGGCGCTTTCCATGCCCCATGCCTTGTACATGGCCAGGCGTCCCTTGAATTCTACATTCTCGGTCGCCTTGACCCGCATGTTCAGCCGGAAACGGTTGGTAAAGATGGTGTCGTTATCATAATCATGGCTATACGTCTGGCCGTTGGCAAAGTTGAGCATATCAGCACCACTGCCGGAAAAGGAATCCATCCGGGCCCGGAAATCGCCATAAAATTTGAACCGGGCCGCCAGGTCCCAGGACTCGGATTTTTCATCCAGCATATCGCTCATGTCATCGACCGTGTCGCCGTATTCGGTGATGGTCTCGTTCTGCTTGGCAAGCTGCGCTTTCAGGGCGTCAAGCTCACGGGACAACTGGTCGATCCTTGCCGTCAGATCCTGCGGGGTTTTGCCGGCGCTGGCAGAAGCCACGGCAGGCAGAGCAATGAGCCCGGCCAGGGCCAGCATGGAAAATTTCTTAACCATTCTTCCTCCTCCTTATTTCTGTTATTGTTGGGAAAATCCCATATCTTCAGTGAGTTGAAAAATCTGCAAATGGATAAGTCATTCCAGAGCAGGGAAACAGAGCAAGCTTCAATAATAGTAATAGAATGTATAAAAAATTTGTATCGTATTTATGACCGGTTGTCAACAGGTTCTCTGTAAAAAGTAAAAAAAATTGTACTTTTTATCGGCAGGCAGGAAAAAAAGTCATTGACCCGGCAGGATTTTTTCCCCTGGCCGGGCCAATGGGTAAGGGGATGTGTCTGTTCGTCAGGCCTGTTCAGGCATCGGCAAAGCGGAAGGTCATGGTTTTGTTCTTGCGGCCGACCCGGACCGCGCCGCCTTTTTTCAAACGGCCAAAGAGTATTTCTTCGGTAAGAACATCGCCGATCTCCCGCATGATCAAACGCCTGAGCGGGCGGGCGCCGTAGGCGGGTTCATAGCCGTGGCGGGCAAGATATTTGCGGGCGGCAGGGGTCAGGCTGATGGTTACCTTTTTCTCCGCAAGCTGTTCCTGCAGCTCCGCTATCATTTTCACCACTATTTTTTCAACAACCTCAGGTTCAAGGGTGCCAAAGGTGATGGTGGCATCCAGC
This sequence comes from Desulfobulbaceae bacterium, assembly GCA_027011235.1. Lineage (GTDB taxonomy): Bacteria > Desulfobacterota > Desulfobulbia > Desulfobulbales > Desulfobulbaceae > DRLX01. The sequence continues at coordinate 5,404 of JALVAI010000202.1, read as the reverse complement.
CGGTTTCTGAATTCGGGAGAGAAGAGGTTTTTCAGGGCTTTTTGTTCCTTGCCCGAGCTGTCGCCCAGAAAACCGATGGCCCGCTCGCTCATCTCCCTGGCCCCGGCATTGGTGGTCATGATCAAGATAACATTGCGAAAATCAGCCCTGCGGCCACTGTTATCGGTCAGGGTCGAGTGGTCCATGACCTGCAGGAGAATGGAAAAGACATCGGGGTGCGCCTTTTCAATTTCATCGAGAAGCAACACCGAGTAGGGATGCTTGCGGATGGCATCGGTCAGCAGGCCGCCCTGTTCAAAGCCGACATAGCCGGGCGGGGCCCCGATCAACCTGGCCACGGCATGTTTCTCCATGTACTCGCTCATGTCAAAGCGTTCAAAGTTGACCCTGAGCGCGGCCGCCAGCTGCCTGGCAACCTCTGTTTTACCGACGCCGGTAGGACCGGCAAAGAGGAAGGAACCGGTGGGCGAGGTCGGGTTGCCCAGTCCGGCCCGCGATCGTTTCACGGCCATGACCAGACTGTCAATGGCCTCGTCCTGGCCAAAGATGTATGACTTCAGGGTGGCATCCAGGTTGTGCAGATCGGCAAGGTCGTCGCCGTTTCTGGTCGTTACCGGCACCCGGGCCATCTTTGAGACAATTTTTTCGATGTCGCGCACACTGACCGTGCGTCCCGTTTTGCCCGCAAGCCGAAACGAGGCGCCGACCTCGTCCATGACGTCTATGGCCTTGTCCGGCAGGAAACGGTCGTTGAGGTAGCGGGCGGACAGCTCGGCGGTGGCATGGATTGCGTTGGTGGAGTAGCGGATCTGGTGGTGCTCTTCATACCTGGACTGCAGGCCGCAGAGGATGGCGCAGGTGTCGTCGATTGACGGCTCTTCGATGTCGATCTTCTGGAAACGCCGGGACAGGGCCCGGTCCTTTTCTATGTGGTTTTTATATTCCTCATAGGTGGTCGACCCGATACAGCGGATGGTTCCGGCCTGGAGGGCGGGTTTGAGCAGGTTGGATGCGTCCATGGAGCCGCCGCTGGTCGCTCCGGCGCCGACAATGGTGTGCATCTCGTCGATAAAGAGAATGGCATTGTCATGTTTTTCTATGGCGCCGATAACATCCTTGAGGCGTTTTTCAAAGTCACCCCGGTACTTGGTGCCGGCGACCAGGGTGCCCATGTCGAGCATGTAGATCTCGGTGCCGGAAAGCAGATCAGGCACCAGTTTGTCCTGGTCAACTTCTTGCCCGCTACGGGCAAGTCCATCTTCATGGATCCGCAGGGCAAGTCCCTCGGCCATGGCCGTTTTGCCAACCCCTGGTTCGCCGACCAGCAGCGGGTTGTTCTTTTTGCGGCGGCAGAGTACCTGCATGATCCGTTCAATCTCCTTGTCACGCCCGATAAGGGGATCGATATTTCCCTCGGCGGCCCGGGCGGAGAAATTAACGGTAAATTCCTCCAGCGGGTTGCTGCCTTTTTTCTTCCTGGTCTGTTTGGGGCGGGGCTGCACGTGCCGCAGAGGTTCCCGCTGCAGGCTTTCCGGGATGTGGTGGGAGATATATTCCATCACCTCGAGGCGGCCGACCCCTTCCGAGCCAAGAAAGTAAACGGCATGGGACTCGGTTTCCGTAAAGAGAGAAACCAGCACATCGCCGGTATCCACCTGCTTCTTGCCGCAGCTCTGCACATGGTTGACCGCCCGCTGCAGGACCCGGTTAAAGGCGATGGTCTGGGCCGGTTCCGCCTCCTTGTCCTTGAGGACCGGCAGGCTGCCGGAAAAAAAACGCTCCAGCCGTATCTTCAGGTTTTCGTTGTTGCCGCCGCATTTGTCAATAATGTGGCGGGCAAGATCATCGTGGAGCAGGCCGTAGAGCATATGTTCAACGGTAACGTACTCGTGTCTGTGTGTTTTTGCTTCCTTTATCGCCTTGATAAGGGCCAGCTCAAGTTCTCTGCTCAGCATAATCGGGTAGTATCGTAGAGGTTCAGCTCACCTTTTCCAGGGAACATTTCAGGGGAAACTGGTGTTTGCGGGCGAGACGATGCACGGCCGCGACCTTTGTTTCGCCGATTTCCCGGGTATAGACGCCGGCAACTCCCATCCCCTGGTGGTGTACATTGAGCATTATCCGGGTCGCGTCTTCAGTGTTTTTATGGAAGATCGTCTCCAGGATCATGACGACGAAATCCATGGTTGTGTAGTCATCATTGTGCAGGAGCACCTTGTAGAGATGTGGTTCCTGCAGGTCTTCCCGTTCACGGGTCAGGATGTCTTCCTGGTTGGTAGTCTTGTTTTTTGCCATTACTGCCGGAGTTGTTGAAAATTATCCTGTAATGAAAAGCGGGAAAGATTTTCCTTGTTTTCACTAACGTTTGAGATAACCTGCCCGCCATGCACTTTCCAAATGATTTTATTAACGAATATACACTTGAATTTACAGAAAATTCGCCGATGAACAGCGGGCCGGGTTAATTAATTTGTTCGCTGGTTTCCTACTGTTTCAATACCTTACTGGCGAAACCGTTTGATTTGAATGCCTTTCATAATTTTGTAGTGTTTATCGTTGCCTGTAATCAATGGAAGTCCATGGGCAATGGCAGTGGAACCAATAAGAGCATCGGCAAGCTGCAGTGAGTGGCTCAGGAAATGCTGTTCAACTGCAAACATGGCTTTGGCGGATATTTCCTCTGTAATGTATAAAATTTTGCAATTCCATGCGTGAAGGGCCTGGCGGAGACTGTTCAGTTCTTTTCTGTTTCTCATCCCTTGAACAAGTTCCATATATGTAACAACAGAAATTGAAAAACTTTCGAGAGTTTCTATGGTATTGTATGCTTTTTCATTCCCCCGCAAATACCAGATAAGTACGTCGGTATCGATCAGGATCATGAGAAACGTCCCTGTCGTAATTCTCTTACATACTCATCTACGTCAGAAGATGGACCATGATCCTTCCATATCCCAAACAACTGATGTTTTGATGTTTTTCTTTTTGCATTATCAAGAGGAACCAGTTTGGCACATGGCTTTCCCCGAAAGGTAATAACAACCTCTTCACCTCTGCTAACGGTTTCAATCAGTTCCCTGGAGTGGAATCGCAGATCTTTGGCTGTCGCTTTCATTATTTTCACACCTCCGTGAGGTTGAGTTTATATTTTGTAATATAAACTCAACAGGACCGGGTGTCAAATTCAGTGTATTTTTCGGGGCAGCACACGCTATAAATTACCAGCGGCAAACAAGGAGCAAAGATATAGATTCTGGTCATACGGGGATTTGCCTTGACGGGCTTGACTACTGTATAACGTCTGGCCCGTTGTGCGAAAAATTGTCCCTGCCAATGACTTCCCCTCTTGATGTACCTTTCAAAAAAGCTGTATTGCCATCAACCTCAATCCAGTGGCATGGTAGTGTCGCACCACCAAATAATGCCTCAACCACACATACATCAACCCATTTGCCAGGATTATCCTTGTCATCCCGGGTACGGAAGCCGCGTCTTTCCCACTCATCCACCAGGTGTTTCATATCTGCAGGACTCATGGCTCCATCCCTGAACAGGTTATCGTCATACCAGATACGACCGCCAACAAGATGCTTGTGGTCGACCAGACACTGCTCCCAGCCGCCAGGATACTTTTCCCGGATGGTCTTTATCGGCACTATTAAATTTATAAATTCAAGTTGTATTGCCATATGGATTTTCCTGCATATTACACCTCTATTGTAATGCTCTCTCCCGATTTTGCAAGGCCGTTACAACGGGTAACCGTCTCGTTATCTGCGTCGGTCGGCTTCATGTTTGTCGGGGACCAGCATGGAGAGCAGCAGATGATGGAGGACGGTCAAGGGTTCTATCGGCGATCCCTTGAGCCGCTGTTCAGCCCGCAGGATCAGTTGCAGCCATTGTTGAAGCGCGGCGGCTGAAAATCCGGAGGCGGTGGTAAACTGCATGTAAAGGGCATAGGGATGGCCGCCTAACTCCTGCTGCCAGCGCGACTCTTTTTTAAGGGCGGGCAGGCATTGGCGCTGGAACAGATTGGCCGGCATGCCTGCTGTATAGCCGTATTTCGGCTGTTGTTGCAGGACCTTGAACAACAGCAGTTTCCGGATATAATTGCGCAGGCTGGCGATGATTGCCAGTGGATGCACCTGGTTTTCCAGCAGCCGGTTGACAATGGTAAGGGCCAGGGCCGTCTGTCGTTTGCCGATGGCGCCGGTCAGCTCGAACATTGCCTCCTGCCTGGTCCTGCCGACCAGGGCATCGAGGTCGGCGGGTTCGATGCGGCTGCGCTTACCCAGGGACAGGCACAGTTTTTCCGTTTCCATGACCACTGCCACTGGGTAAAAGCCGATCCGGTCGAGCAGCTGGTCCATGACCTGCGGCGCCATGGTTTTGCCCATTTCCTTGAGCTTCTCTGTGATCAACTCCACCAATACGCTTCTCTGCACCTTCTGCGCCTTGCTGCCGGCCCCCTTGTCCACGCTCAGATCAACGATGATCTGATTTTTCTTCAGATACCTGTACAGTTTTTTGCGTTTGTCGACCTCCTCGGCCAGCAGGATCAGGATGTTGTCTTTGGCAACACCGGCCTTGAGGGCATTTTCGAGCAGGGCGGCCGGGTCCCGATCTCCGTCCCCGGCGGCTGCGGTTTTCCTGTTTTTTTGGTTTGTCTTTTCATTCAGCAGGCCGGTTATCCAGGAAAGATCACCGCCCGGATGGGGAAAATCAAAGCGTTGTTTCCATTCCCCGGCGGTCAGTTTTGCCGGATCATCATCAAAAGAGGCCGGATCAAGGCCGCAGGATGTCATCATGGCCCGCAGGTGCCGGGTCGCTGTCTCTGGTTTGTTGTTATCCCGTGCCGCCAGGACACGCTTCCACAGCCCTTTGGCCACCTTTTTCGAGTGAAAGAGACGGCTGTCGCTGATGCGGTATATCTGGCGGCCCGGCAGCAGGCTGAAACTCTGTAGCCGGGACACCGTTGTTGCCGGGTCCTCGTTTTCGCCGTCAAGGGCATGGACGGTGCCGCCGTCTGCGAGCAGAACCTCTTCGAGCTGCGCGCATGCCTGGCGGCAGAGAAAGCGGTCACCGACAAAGAGATAGACCGTGGCCGGCTGCTGCCGGGCCGCGTTGAACATATCTACCAGTTTTTCCCTGGTAAAGACAGCCATGGCCTCAGTTCTCCTCCGGGCAGAAGGTATCCTGGATCATACCGTCGAAATCCTGTTCCAGTTCATCACTCTCTTTTTTTTCATCGATGATCTTATGTAATATCGCGGTCAGGGAACCCGGTTGCAGATAATCCTGGCCCCGGCCGCCCCTGAAGATAAAGGAGAGCTTGTCGGCAACCCCTTTCCAGGAAATTGTTGCCGGATTTTTGGCAATAACCTCGAGGATATTTTTATTGTAG
>JALVAI010000201.1 GCA_027011235.1 Desulfobulbaceae bacterium | reverse complement strand
GGTTGTCGGCACCTGAACAAAGGGAATGCCCCGCATATACACAGATGCCAGAAAACCGGTGATATCTCCGGTTACCCCGCCGCCAAGGGCTACCAGGGCATCACCGCGGTCAAATCCCTTTTGCGCAAGTTGCCGGGCAAGGGAAGAGATGGTCGCAAGTTCCTTGGCCGCCTCCCCATGGGGGAAGGTTATCATGTCTGCATCCAGCCCGCCTGCTGCCAGTGAACGCATGAGTGGTTCCCCATACAGGTCAGCCACCAGATCATCACTGATAACGCAATAGCGGCGGCCAATCCTATTGGAGGCCAGGTCGCCTCCAAGGTGACCGATCAGTCCCCGGGCAATCCGAATCGGGTAACTGCGCGCCCCAAGACCAACTGTCACAACATTCCCGTCCATGATCTCTGCCATATTATCTCACCACTCCACCATTTAAAATGGACAACCAGGGAAAGGCCATTTTTATTGATTGCGCAAGTAGTTACACCCACGACCGTTATGGCCCGCAACCTTTGGCCGCCATACCGGGCAAACAAAAAGCGGTTGCAGAAATATCTCTGCAACCGCTTGCCACTGGAGCCGGTAAGCAGATTTGAACTGCTGACTCCTTGATTACGAATCAAGTGCTCTACCAACTGAGCTATACCGGCAAGAACAAAATTTCATACAACCAGTATGACCGCACCCTTATTCAGCCGGCGGTCATAACAGATACATGTGCGTTTCCAAGGATGGAAACAGCCGGAGATGATAGTCGACCGACTATTTTTAACTATTTTTTTAACTATTTTGAGGTTTATTGATGTAGCAATTTTATGGTAGAGTGTCAAGATAATGCACTACAAATTTTTCCTCATCTTTCTGGCCCTGACGGCGCTATTTGCCGGTTGTAAAGACAATGCGCCCCGGCCTGAAAAAAAAGCTGAAAAAAAAGCGGTTACCTCCATAGGCAAGCCTGCGGCCCCGTTGCCGGGGTGCAGGCGTTGTCATGCCAAAATTACCCTTGATCAGCATCATAACCTGGACTGTATCTCCTGCCACCGGGGTGACAGAACTGCCACCGAGCAACACCAGGCGCATGCGGGTCTTGTCGCTGCGCCGGCCAGCCCGGCCAACATGGCAACAACCTGCGGCAAATGCCACCTAAGGCAGCTACGGGGCTGCAGCGGCAGCCTGCATCTGACCCTGGAAAAGGCCGTCAACCTCACCCGGCACCACTTCGGAGCAACCGACACCGTCACAACGCTGACAGACATTCCCCTGCAGGAAAAGAACCCGGGCCTCGCCCTGGTCGACGATATGCTCAGACGTCGTTGCCTGCGCTGTCATCTGTACAGCCGGGGCGACAATTATCCCTATATCAGAAGGGGGACAGGATGCGCCGCCTGCCATCTCCAGTTTTCCGGCGGCAGGCTGCAGAGCCATCGTTTCCTGAAATCTCCCGGGGACTGGCAGTGCATAAGCTGCCATTACGCCAACCATGTGGGCGCCGATTATTATGGTCAGTTTGAGCATGACTTCAACTGGGAATACCGGACTCCATACACCACCAGTGAGCCCTATATCCGCCCCTATGGCGTGGAACTGCATGACCTGGCCCCGGACATTCACCAACAAAAGGGATTGATCTGTATCGACTGTCACAACGGAAAATACCTGCAGGCCGACAGTCAACAACCGAGGCGGAAATTATCCTGCCTGAGCTGCCACGGTGAACCTGGATCATGGACCCGCCCGCCAGCAATCAAGGGGCTGGCCATGAACAGGGGCAAACCGGTTTTCATCGACCATGCCGGGCGCACACATCCGCTCCCCATGCTGCGCAATCCCGCCCACAAAAAATACTCCGGCCGGGTGAGCTGCCAGGTCTGCCACGCCCAGTGGAGCTTTAACGATTACGGGACTTATCTGCTGCGCAGCGAGACAGATGACTATGACATGATGGAGAGGTTGACCGTCCAGTCAAGCTCCTGGGTTGAGCAGCTGCTGAATCACAATCTCAATTCCGATGAAGACGAACTTGACCCGGCCATGCCCGACGGGATCACCGGTAAAATCAGGCCCGGTATCTGGTACAAGGGATTTGGCCGCCGCCGCTGGCAGCCGATAATTGTCCGGCGTGATGATGATGGGATCCTCAAGGTATTTCGCCCCATCCTCGACCTCCATCTCTCCGCCGTTGACAGCGACGGCCGGGTACTCTTTGACGACCTGACCGGTAACGGCGATGGTATGCTCCCCTACACCCCCCATACCACGGGCCCTGCCGGCCTCTTTTATATTGACCGCTTCCAGCGCCTCCTTGAACAGGAGAAAAAGGGCCGGCCATGAAAAATCGCTATCATATCCTGCCCCTGCTGCTGACGCTCCTGTTATTGGTCAACAGTTGCTCCCGGCCGCCGATCACACCTGGTCCGCACGGACGCAAACAACCGGGCAAGGCCACCCAGCGGCCCTATGTCATCCATGGAAAGACCTATTACCCCATTGCCAACGCCGAGGGCTACCAGGAAACCGGTATTGCCTCCTGGTACGGCAAACAGTTCCATGGCCGCAGGACATCAAATGGCGAGATTTATAATATGTATGGCGGGACAGCCGCCCATAAAACCCTGCCCATGGGAACCATGCTGCTGGTAAAAAACCTGGAAAACGGCAAAACAACCGTGGTCAGAATCAATGATCGCGGCCCCTTTGTCAAAAACCGGATTATTGACCTGAGCTATTCAGCGGCAAAATCCATTGGCATGATAGACAAGGGCACGGCCAGGGTACGAATCACCGCCCTTGGCGAGGCCATCCATGCACCGACCAAAACGGCAACAACGACGACAAAACCGGCCACCCAAATGCCAAAGCTGAAACATAAGGATTTTGATGCCGGCCGTTTTTACGTCCAGGTCGGCTCGTTTGAACACAAAAAAGAGGCGCGGGCCCTGGCGGAAAAATTTGCCGCCCAAGGGAAGGATGTCATCATTCAGCAGTTTCCGGCGGCCGGGACTTATCTGTTTCGGGTTATGGTCTTTGCCGGCACCTCGCTGAAAAAGGCCCGCGGCTATGAACATTTTCTGGAAAACAACGGATTCCCCAACGCCCTGATCATTGCCAGATAAACCAGCATGACCGGACCAGATTGGCCAGCCATAACTAATGCTGATTTCACCCGCAACCCAGATCCGTAGGGGCGACTTCAGTCGCCTTATAGAAGGCATGCCAGATAAAATAACGCTTTCCCAAGGCGAATAAATTCACCCCTACAGCATGTACATTAACACATGTGCATTTCTCTTTTCGGATAAATCCCTGATTGCAGAAATCTGTTTTTCAGTATCCCTATTCCCGGTTAACACTGTTTTCAAAGGCGCGGACCCGGCCGACCAGGGCCTTGATCAGGGCATGGTCCTTGATCCCTGGCGCTGTTTCAAGGCCGGAATTGACATCCACCGCGTAAGGACGGACCGCTTTCAGGGCTGCTGATATATTATCGGGGTTCAGGCCCCCGGCCAACAGCAAGGGCCGGTTTAATTTGAGCCTTTCAATCAGATTCCAGTCAAAGGTCTTTCCGGTGCCGCCGACCATCTGCTTATGATAGGTGTCAAGGAGATAGCCCCGGACATGGGCATCATAGGGCCGAATATCTTCAGGTGCCAGTTCCGGAGTCACCCGAAAGGCCTTGATCACCTGACAGGGAGCGCCAAAACGGACCAGCCGCTCGCAATACTTGGGCGTTTCCCGGCCATGAAGCTGGGCATAGGCAAGGCGGCAGTAATCGATAATCTCCTCGACCTCCCGCCGCTTTTTATCGACAAATACGCCCACCGTATCAATAAAAGGCGGCAATTGTTCAATGATTGCCCGGGCCCTTTCCGGATCGATATTTCGCCTGCTCTGCCGATGAAAGATAAAACCGAGCGCATCAACGCCTGCGGCAACCGCTGCCTCGGCATCAGCGATTCTGGTCATACCACAAATTTTGATTCGTATACGGGCCATGGCCGTCATCTGATTTTTTGTCTCTCCTCTCCTGGTTTGTAACTATGTGATTCCATAACGGTACGGCTCCCAACTCATTCAACATGAACAAAATCGTGCAAAAGGGTGGAATGTTCCCCCCTGCGCATCAGGCTTTCGCCAATGAGCGCAGCTGTCACCTCCTGGTGCAGCAGGGCGCGAATATCTTCCACCGTGGAAATCCCGGATTCACTGACCAGGGGAATATTTTCTGGAATTTCACGCTGCAACCGAAAGGTGGTATTCAGGTCAACCGTAAAATCCTTCAGATTGCGATTATTGATGCCGATAAGCCGGCTGCCGGCCACAAGCGCCGCCTCCACTTCCTGTTCATCATGGACCTCAACCAGTACATCCATACCCAGTTCTTCAGCCTGCTGCCGAAAGTCGCGCAGCCGGGAAGCATCAAGGATAGCGGCAATCAATAAAATCGCATCCGCGCCATGAACATGCGCCTCCTCGATCTGGAGCGGATCAATAATAAAATCCTTGCGCAAGACAGGCAGGGAAACGGTTTTGCGGACCTGGACAAGATAATCAAGATGACCCTGGAAAAAATCGACATCGGTCAGCACAGACATGGCATGGGCGCCCTCCTGTTCATACCGGGCCGCAATACGGGCCGGATCAAAATCAGGGGCAATGACTCCTTTGGAAGGCGAGGCCTTTTTGGCCTCGGCAATGATCGCAACCCATGGGGCGGTCAGCAGGGCCCGGGTAAACCCTCTTGGCGGATCAACAGGTTCTTCCGGTTCCCGGATACCGCTTTTTTTCAGGTTGTCGACTTCTTCCTTTTTGCGGGCAACAATGGTATCAAGGATCATGGTAACTCCATCAGGATGGGCGGCAAAACTCAACCAGGCTGTCAAGTTTTGCCAGCGCCTTGCCCGAACCAATGATCCCGCGCGCCATCTCCACCCCCTGCCCCAGGTTCTCCACCTTGCCGGCGGCCATCAGGGCGGCGCCGCTGTTCAACAGCACCATATCCAGACGGGCGCCCGGTTCCCCGGCAAGGACAGAACGCACCAGGGCTGCCGCTTCAGCCACATCGGCGCCGCCGTTGATATCCTCAAGTGTGGCCCGGGCAAGGCCGACATCCTCCGGCTCAACCGTCCAGGTCGTCACCTTGCCATCGGCGGCCTCGGCCACATGGGAGGTCCCGGTTACGGTCATCTCGTCCATATTGCCCTCTCCCCAGACAACCAGGGTCCGTTTCATGCCGAGACGGGCCAGGACCTCGGCCATTGTTTTGGTCAACTCCCTGTCAAAGACCCCGGTAAGCTGGACATTGGCCCCGGCCGGATTGGTCATGGGGCCCAGGATATTGAAGACCGTACGGATACCTATTTCCCGGCGCGGACCAATGGCATGCTTCATCGCCCCGTGCAGCATGGGGGCAAAAAGAAACCCGATACCAACCTGCTGCACGCATTGCGCCACCTGCTCTGCCGGCATGGAAAGATCAACCCCAAGCTCTTCCAGGACATCGGCGCTGCCACAACTTGATGATATAGCCCGGTTACCGTGCTTGGCAACCGGGATGCCTGCCGCGGCCACCACAAAGGCAGTCGTGGTGGAGACATTAAAGGTGCCGGAACCGTCACCGCCGGTGCCGACAATATCCATTAAAATCTCTCCTGCACCGGTATCAACTCCGCAGTCGACAAAGGTCGCCTTTTCCCGCATCACCCGAACAGCCCCGACTATTTCATCAATGGTCTCCCCCTTCATGCGCAGAGCGGTGATAAATGCGCCTATCTGGGCCGGTGTGGCCTGGCCGGACATGATCTCATCCATGACTGCAATCATCTCCTGTTCTGTCAGATTGTCACCGGCAACTACCTTTGCTATGGCCTCTTTCATCATGGTGATCCTCAAATCAAATATCTTATTTTATACACAAAAACAATATCATAAAAGTTTCGGATAATCATCCCGAAGAAAGGTATGCAAGAGTTTGATGCCAACCCCGGTCATGATCGATTCAGGATGAAACTGCACCCCTTCCACTGCCAGTTCCTTATGGCGAATACCCATCAACTCTCCCTGGTCGGTGTGGGCGGTGGCCTCCAGGCAGGCGGGCAGGGATTGCTCCTCAACCACCAGGGAATGATACCGCATGCCATCAAAAGGATTGTCCAGCCCGGTAAAGACACCCCGGTTATCATGGTGGATAGGACTGGTCTTGCCGTGCATGACCCGCCCGGCCCGAATAACCCTGCCGCCGAACGCCTCGCCGATTGCCTGGTGCCCAAGACAGACGCCGAGGATGGGGACCCTGCCGCTGAAATACTCTATGGCGGCAATGGAAATACCGGCCTCGGATGGCGTGCAGGGACCGGGAGAGATGAGCAGCCTGTCGGGAGCAAGCTCGGCGATCTCCGGGACGCTTATCCGGTCGTTTCGAAAAACGCGGATCTCCGGGGCCGCCCAGTCGGCTGCCGCTCCGGGCGGTCTGGTGGCCAGGGTCTGAACAATATTATAGGTAAAGGAATCGTAATTATCTATGACAACAAGCATCATCTGGCATTCCTGTTGATTTCCAAGACGGATTTTACCTGCAATCCAAACCTGCAGAGGCGGTTTCAAACAGGCAAATAAACACTACAACCCTTTTTCGGCAAGTTCCACGGCCCGACGCAGGCCCCGGGCCTTGTTCAGGGTTTCCTCATATTCCTTTTCCGGATCGGAATCAGCCACAATACCGGCCCCGGCCTGTATATAAAGGTCCCGGGTATTTGGGTCATCGGTTTCCTGCAACACAAAGGTGCGGATGGTGATACAAAAATCCATGTTCCCTGAAAACCCGAAATATCCAACGGCCCCGGCATAGGGGCCCCGGCGTTCCACTTCCAGCTCGTCGATAATCTCCATGGCCCGAATCTTGGGCGCACCGGACACAGTTCCAGCCGGAAAGCAGGCCTTCAGAACGTCAAACTGATCTTTTCCCGGCGCCAGTCGTCCATGGACACCGGAAACAATATGCATCACATGGCTGTAACGCTCGATCACCAGCAGATCCCGGACCTGCACCGAGCCCGATTCCGCCACCCGGCCCACATCGTTGCGGCCCAGATCCACCAGCATGAGGTGTTCCGCTCGTTCCTTGGGATCGGCAAGCAGCTCCTGTTCCAGGGCCAGGTCCTCGGCCTCGGTTCGGCCCCTCTTTCTGGTTCCGGCAATGGGACGCAACTCGATTTCTCCCTGCTCGAGGCGAACAAGTATTTCCGGGGATGAGCCGATCAGGATGCTTTGATCGTGGCGGAGAAAAAAGAGATAAGGGCTTGGATTTATATGGCGAAGCGCCCGGTAGAGCAAAAAAGGGTCAAGTTGCGTCCTGGTATGAAAACGCTGGGACAGCACCACCTGGATGATGTCACCGGCAAGAATATACTCCCGGGCCGCCTCCACCATGGCCGCAAAGGCCTCTGGTTTCATATTGGAAGAAAATTCATGCGGGCCGCTGTTTTTTGGAGACGAATCCATACGCACAGGAGCATGCAACAGCGCGATCACCTCATCAATCCGGCGGCACCCCTGTTCATACAGCTCAGAGGGTGAAAAACCGGTGTCTGTCTCTACATTACAGACAATGGTCAATGTCTGCTGGACGGAATCATGGATCAACACCAGCCGAGGCACCATAAAGGCGCTGTCCGGATACGGCAGCTCGGGATGGTGGCAGGGAATATCTTCGACAAACCGGACCATATCATATCCCAGAAAACCGACAGCCCCGCCGTAGAATCTCGGCATGCCGGGCAGGTCAGCGGTCTTGAAGGAATCAAGAAGCCGCTTGAGTTCATCAAGGGGATTACAGTGGTCAATTTTCACTGCTCCCTGTTCCTGGTCCGGACGATTCAGGTGTACCGTATCTCCCCTGCTGATAAAGGTGGCCAACGGATCAAGGCCGATAAAGGAATACCGTCCCCACTTTTCCCCTCCTTCCATGGATTCAAAGAGAAAGGCGTGGCGCCGCTTACCCGCTATTTTGGCAAACAGGGTCAGGGGCGTGTCCAGATCGGCAATAATCCTCCGATAGACAGGAACAAGGCCGGACTGATCAGTCATTTTTGTAAAAGATGCAAGATCAGGGCTATACATGGCAACTCTCAAATTTTCCAGGAAACATAGGAGCTAAACGACCACCAGCTACAAGCTGGCGGGTTTAAAGCTCGGCGGCCTAACCGCCGACTGAAAGCGAATGCGTCTACAAGACGGTGCTTTTAAACCACAGGCTGAAAAAAACGGCTAAAGCCTGCCCTGCGACAATAAAAAAAGCCATGGAAGCGCATCGCTCCCATGGCTTATCCCCATCAAGACAAAAATACCCTACACCCGGTTAACCAAGGGGCTGCATCCTGTTCACTCTCCTGGTTAGACGGGAAACCTTACGGGATGCTGTCTTTCTGTGAATAGTTCCTTTGGCTGCTGTTTTCTGGATTATCGGAACCGCCCTGGCCAAGGCCTTATGGGCCTCTTCCTCTGACCCGGCAACAAGAGCCTCTTCAACCTGGCGAATGGCTGTCTTCATCCTTGATTTGTTCATACGGTTACGAAGACGACGTACCTTGGACTGACGGTCTCTCTTCATTGCGGACTTATGGTTGGCCATACAAAACTCCTTATTTCCCCTGATGGGATGATCGATTATTTTTTTGAACTTTCTTTAGTATCGAATTAACAATCTTCTGTCAAGAATATTCTGCCCGGTTTTTTACCTCGATTGATCTCCCAGTACCACTGCCTATTAAGCTGCCCTTTGCCCCAATCATGCCTGCCCGGGTTCCGTCGAAACAGGGTCCTGCCGACTATTTGTTGTCTCCGGCAGGGGGCACACCTTTGGCGTCGGTCAAATCCGCGGAATCGGTTGCGGCCTCGGTCAGGTCGGCACCGGTTAAATCAGCGCCGGTCAGATCGGCCTTATACAGATCGGCTTCGGAGAGATCAGCGTCCCTGAGATTGGCTCCGGACAGGTTGGCGCCCTTGAGATTGGCCTCGGCAAGATTGGTGTCCGACAGATTGGCCCCTGCCAGGTTGGCCCGTTCAAGAT
>JALVAI010000200.1 GCA_027011235.1 Desulfobulbaceae bacterium | reverse complement strand
AATATTTTCCGGCAAAATTCCCTTTACAATCAAAAACATACCTGATTAAATCTTCATAGTTAAAGAAAATTGAAGCGTTTAACCGAAAATAGGCCGTGTAGCCGTGTCATTTCGGACTATTTTCATCATTCGTTGTGGCTGTGATCCAAAAATATGGCCCAGCCATCCTGGTTTATCGAAAAGGAATCTGACAGACCGAGTATCAAACTTGCTGCGTGAGGGAGAACAGCATGAACAAATCAGAACTGATTGAAGCCTTGGCGGAAAAAATGCAGCTACCTGTTCGTGAGGCGGCATCGATCACCAACACCATTATCGATACCATGAGCGATGCCCTGGCACAGGGTGATTCCATCGAAATCAGAGGGTTCGGCTCCTTTGTGGTCAAGGAATATGATTCCTATATTGGTCGCAATCCCAAGACCGGGGAAAAAATCAAGGTTGCCCCGAAAAAACTTCCCTTTTTCAAGGTCGGTAAGGACCTGCGTGAACGGGTCAACGAGAACCGAAAAAAATAACGCGTCCACAGGTAGATGGCCAAAGCGTCCTGCGTGGCGGTGTGCAGTGGTGTCCTGAATCTATCCGACCACGTCCGCACAGGAACCTGACCATATCTACTCCTGAATTATTTCTCCCACCAGATCATAGGTATGGGCTTCGGTTATTCGCACCGGAACAATATCCCCCGGATTGGCGTTGCCGTCGGCAATGTAAACACAGCCATCGATATCCGGGGCCTGGAAACGTGTCCTGCCCTCAAGTAACAGCTCTGTTTCAGCGCTGACTCCTTCAACCAGCACCGGTTCCACCCGTCCCACAAACCGTTTTATGTTACCTGCGCTGATCCCGGCCTGAACATTCATTATCCTGTCATACCGCTCCTCTTTTTCTTCCGGAGAAATCTTGTCCGCAAATCGGTGGGCAGCACATTCCGGTTCATCCTGGTATTGAAAAACCCCCACATGGTCTAGATGCCAGCGCTCGAGACAGTTGGTCATCAGAGACACATCCTGTTCCGTCTCGCCGGGAAAACCGACCAGCAGAGTTGAACGAATGGCACATTCGGGCAGATACCCACGGATTGTTGCAACGAGTCGATCAAGGTCCTCCAATGTGTAGCGACGATTCATGGCACGCAGGATCTGGTCGCTGACATGTTGAAAGGGAATATCAAGATAGGGGACTATCCTCTTCTCCTGTGCCATCAGGGCGAGAAGTTCCTCATCGGTAGAGGTTGGATACAGATAAAGCAGACGAAACCAGGGGATAGCTGTCGCCCGAAGCAACTGCTCCAGCAACCGGGGCAGGGTCTCCTTGTGCGAAAGATCATTGCCATAGGCGGTCAGGTCCTGGGCAATAAGACATAATTCACCAACGCCTTCCTCTTCAAGCCGTTGTGCTTCACAGACAAGGTCTTTAATGGCGCGGCTTCGCAAATCCCCACGAATGGAGGGAATAAGGCAATAGGTGCAACGATTGTCACAACCCTCGGTTATCTTCATGTAGGCCTGAAAAAAAGGGGTTGCCAACCGGCGCGGAGTCGAGCTGGTCATAAGAAACCGTGGTGGATGCAGATGCAAGGCCGGCCTGGCGGCTTCTGTTTTCTCTTCGATCAGGTCTGCAATTTTTTCTGTTTCATTGATGCCGACAAAGAGGTCAACCTCCGGCAGTTCTTCAACTAATTGTTCCCCATAGCGCTGGACAAGGCAGCCGCAAACAACCAACAGGGTCTCCGGCCCCTTGTATTGGGCAAGGCGTAAAATATGGTCCACCGCCTCTTCCACGGCCGGCTGAATAAAACCACAGGTGTTGACAAGCAACAGTCCTGCCTGCGCCGGTTCCTCAACCGGTGTGTAGCCGGCATTTTCCAGGACAGCCAGCATCACCTCGGAATCGACAAGGTTCTTGGCACAGCCGAGACTGACAAGATGCATGGTTTTGTTCCCACCCATGGCCTGTTTCCTCCGGGAAAAGTGATTTGACAAAAAATTGGCAAAAAAAAAGGAGCCACGGCAAATGCCGCAGCTCCCTCTTGGTCAGTACCGAGGTATTCTGTTCTTACAGACCCAGTGCTGCTTTGAACGGGTTGGCATAGAGCAGAATAAAGGCAATTACCAGACCATAAATAGCGATGGACTCAACAAGAGCCATACCAAGAATCATGGTGGTGGTGATCGCACCTTTTGCTTCGGGGTTACGAGCAACACCCTGACAGGCGCCGAGAACACCGGAACCCATACCAATACCAGCGCCAAGGCCGGCAAATCCGATTGCGTGTGCAGCACCGATGCAAACTAATGCGAGATGAATCTTGTCCATTTGAACGTTCCTCCTAAAAAGTTATATATAGTTGGCCTTCTTCTCCGATGAACGGAAATTTAAATCTGATCAATGTGCGGGTTCCATGGCCTGGGCACAGTAGCTTACGGACAGCAACACAAATACCGCCGCCTGCACCAGGGAAACAAGAACACCAAGACAGAGTATTGGCAGCGGGGCAAAGTAAGCGCCGGCAAGCATAAAGAGAACGGCAAGCAGAATCTCCTTGGCCACGATATTTCCGAAAAGACGCATGGAAAGTGAAAGAATACGGGCAAAGTTGGAGATCAGCTCAAGCAGAAACATAAAGGGTGCGATGGCAGGTACCGGCCCCATGAAATGTTTATAATACTTGATACCATGGGTACGGAAGCCAAGGAAATGATGGGTAACCCAGACAATAAGCGTCATGGCCAGGGTAATGTTCCAGTTTGAGGTCGGCGACATAAAACCGGGGATCAAACCGATCATATTGGCGATAACAATATAGAGGGCAAAGGTCGCCATCATGGGATACAACATTTTCGCCCCTTTTTCACCAAGACTTTCCTCGAACGTATCCATGAGGCCGGAGATTATAACTTCCCAGAAATTCTGACCGCTGCCGGGAACAATCTCAAGTTTTCCCATGGTCAGTTTCGGGACGATAATCAAAAAGGCCATGACCAGCCAGGTGTAGGTCATGTATGGAACACACAGCTTTTCAAGCAGAGTATGACCGACGATCGTATGGGGGACGGGTAGTCCCATTTTATCAAGAATAAGGGAAATAAATAAAATTGGATGTTCCATAGCCTTTTAACTCCTTAAGCACTCTGTATGGAATATAATTTCCTGCCGCCGCTGACAACAACACCTATAACACTGAGCATCACGGTGGACAGACCTAAGGCCACGCCTATCATGTTGAGCTGCATCCTCGTTGAAACGGCATACAGCAACAGACCGAGTATGATAAGCTTGGCATAAAATTTAAACACAAAACGGACACGTTCCAGCCGTTGAACAGTACGTACCATGTCGGGACTGCTCGTCGCCACCCGGCCAAGTACCTGCTCCGCGTCCCGCTTCAGCATCCAGAAGCTGCCGTTGACCAGCAGGGAACCAACCAGAACGGACCGGGCAAACAGTGGCCCCCACAACAGGTAACCACCCCCGATAAAGACAACGGTCAACAACAGGGAAACCTGCTGAATTGTCTGTAAAACTCTTCCTTCCGACTTCTTTCGGGCCATGTAATCTTGCCTGTTAGTCCCGCATCATCTTTTGATACAGATCATACAGGGTCTTAAAACCGGCAAGAATACCGACTCCCAGAAAAACAAAGGTGAGGTACGGCGCCGTCTTACCGTGAAAGACCTTGTAATCAAGATACCAGCCGATTCCAAGACCGATAAAAACAGAGATAACCACCGTCATTCCTACATGACTGTAGGTGGCCAGCTGACTGAACAATTCCCGCCGTCCTTCAGACATTGGCTCTCTCTCCTATATACTCATTTTTCAATCAGGTGATTGGTAGCATGCAAAAACGGCAAACGCAACGATTTTTTTGTCAATCAGCCAACTTTTTGAATGACGATTCAGTCATTGCCAGCGCCTTTTCCAAGGAAGTACGGTCATGTGCAGCAGATATGAACATTGCCTCAAACTGGGAGGGCGCCAGCCAGACACCACCGGCGAGCATCTGTCTGAAATGTTGCCCGTAGCGTTTGGTATCAGCAGCGGAGGCCGTCCTGAAATCACGGACAGGTGCTTCGACAAAAAAACAGGTCATCATGGAGCCGATCCGGTTCAACACGGTCGGCACGGAGCTCCTGGCGGAAATCGCGGCAAGTTCACCGGCAAACCAATCACTTTTTTCCTCCAGCTCCGAATAAAAACCAGGCTTCCTGACGACCTTCAGCATGGCCAGGCCGGCTGCCATGGCAAGGGGGTTGCCCGAGAGTGTTCCCGCCTGGTATACCGGACCATCCGGGGCCACCAGGTCCATTATTTCCCGCCTGCCGCCATAGGCGCCCACCGGCAAACCACCCCCGATAATCTTCCCCAGACAGGTCAGGTCGGGCAGCACACCGAATCTTTCCTGGGCACCGCCAAGCGCCAGGCGAAAACCGGTGATCACCTCATCAAAGATCAGGACAATTCCCAGCTCCTCTGTCAGGGACCGCAGGGTCTGCAAAAATTCCATCTCCGGCACCACCACCCCCATATTGCCGGCAACGGGTTCAACAATGACGCAGGCAATGTCATCGGCCCTGGCCCGCAACGTCTCTTCAAGGACCTGCGTATCATTATAGGGAATGGACAGGGTATTTTTGACAATATCCTCCGGCACTCCAGGGCTGCCCGGAATCCCAAGGGTGATCAATCCGGATCCGGCCTTGACCAGAAACGAATCGGCATGGCCATGATAACAGCCGTCGAACTTCACCACCACATCCCTGCCGGTGTAGCCGCGCGCCAGCCGTACCGCGCTCATGGTCGCCTCGGTTCCGGAGTTGACGAAACGGACCTTTTCCAGCGAGGGCACGGAATCACAGACCAGTTCGGCAAGCTCTACCTCAAGCGAGGTGGGCGCACCGAAGCTGGTGCCAAAAGGCGCCGTTTCCTTGATAGCCCCAACGACAGCGGGATGGGCATGACCAAGGATCATTGGCCCCCAGGAACAGACGAAATCAACATAGGAATTACCGTCCGCATCAATGATGGTGCACCCCTCGGCCTGTTGGACAAAAAGCGGATCACAGCCGACCGACTTACAGGCACGGACTGGAGAATTCACTCCTCCGGGAATCACTTTTCTGGCGCGAGCGAAAAATTCGCTGGACTGTTCAGTATTCATATATGTCACCATTGAAAAATAAAGATCGGTATGGCCGTGCTGCCATCCCCATATGTTTTTCCTGTTTTTCGCCCTCAACTGTTCTGTGGAAAATGGACGCGCCTGTTACCCAGGCATGTGCAGATAACCCCATAATCTAACATGGGCCGTCTCCATCTGTCAAAAAAAGAAAAGGTTGCTGGCAGGAGAGCAATGGACCTCCCTTCTTTCCTGCAACATAATTTTTCCTTGTCACTGGTGCATCGGCAAGGTAGAATAACGCCTGAAAATCCTACCATCAAAATAACTAACTGAAAACTAAGCGATTTATTGTGGGGCAAAGGCCCTGCTCCCGGGCAGATGCCTCGGAAAATAATAGGCTTCAAAAATCAGACCTCTTTTGTGCTTCTGCCTCACGGCATAAAAAAGATGCGTTTCCCAAAATATTATGGGCACCTTGAAAAATCATAATTTTCGTTTGAGGTCAGGTAGACGTAGACCCAGTGGAACAGGTGAACTAAAAAGTACATCATATTCGTCAGATGTGAGCATTTTTCATTTTTCTGTGATGCAGAGGTCAGGCGGCAATCTTTCAAGGTAGCTTTATTGCTTAATGGTAAAATCATAATAATACACAAAAAGACGCAGAGAGGATGCAGGCATTATTTTCCCGGCCCCCTGATCACCAGGGATGTGTCTGCATACATGATTCCATCCATGATAACCTGAAAATCGATCGGTGGGACAGGTCTACCGACTCGATTTTTTAACTGCGGAAGGAGAGGAAAACAATGGCAAACGACAAGGTATTACACGTAAATGATGATGAATTTGACAACAAGGTTGTCGGCAACAGCCTTCCCTGTCTTGTGGATTTCTGGGCTCCCTGGTGCGGCCCCTGCAAGGCCATCGGTCCGGTAATCGAAGAGCTGGCGGAAGAATTCGATGGCAAGGTACTGATTGCCAAAATGAATGTTGACGATAATCCGGCTACCCCGGGAAAATTCGGTATCCGTGCCATTCCGACATTGATTCTGTTTAAAAATGGTGAGGTGGTCGACAAGATTACCGGCGCCGTCGGCAAAGCGCAGTTGCACGAACTGATCAACAAGGCGTTGTAACACCCTTTATGCAGGCTGATTATCAGCTCATCATAATAGGGGGCGGGCCGGCCGGCCTTAGCGCTGGTCTCTATGCCGCCCGGGGACGGGTCAAGACCCTGCTGGTTGAAAAGGGAGCTCCCGGAGGCCAGGTCCTCCTCACGGACTGGGTTGACAATTACCCGGGATTCATCGAGGGGGTAAGCGGGTTTGAACTGATTGAAAAAATGACGGCCCACGTCGATCGTTTCGGTCTTGAAAAAAAATTCGCGGCGGTAACCAGACTTGATCTGCCTGGCCCGGTCAAAACCGTCTTTCTTGACAACGGGGAAAAACTAACCTGCCTGAGCATCATTCTCTGTACCGGCGCCAGACCACGGAAATTGGGCGTTGAGGGAGAAGAGGAACTCACCGGCCAGGGGGTTTCCTACTGTGCCACCTGTGACGGACCTTTTTACAAGGGACAGGAAATAGCGGTGGTAGGCGGCGGTAACACCGCCATCCAGGAAGCCCTGCACCTGACAAAGTTTGCCGACAAGGTCACGGTCATTCACCGCCGTGATGAACTGAGGGCCACCAGGATTCTCCAGGAAAAGGCCTTTGCCAATCCCCGGATCGATTTTCTCTGGAATGCCCAGGTTCGTAAAATTGAAGGCGATACCAACGGCGTCAACAAGGTACAGGTTGCCTTTAAGGATGGATCGAGCATGGACCTTGCCGTAACCGGTATTTTTATCCTTATCGGGGTGGTGCCAAACAATGAGATCCTTCCCCTGGAGCAACTGCAGGTCGACGATGCCGGGTTCATTATCAGTAACACGGAAATGGAGACCTCTATCCCCGGTGTCTATGTTGCCGGAGATATCCGCAGCAAGAACTTTCGCCAGATCGTCAACGCGGTTGGAGAAGGGGCGAATGCGGAACTTTCGGCCGAGCAGTTCCTTGCCGGTAGGAAGCACGAAGCCGATCCGCACTGATCGGCTCCGCAATCACATTATGCCTGTCCGAAGACAAAGATGCCGCAACAATGGAGTCAGGCGGGTAACTTCTGGATATTTTTTTGTTTATACCGGTACTATTTTATGGCAACAACACAGCGAACCTCCCCCATGGGCCGTACCGTCGGCATCCTGATCCTTCTTTTCCTGGCCCTGACAATGGCAGGATGTTCCACGGTCAAGGACACCTTTGATTTCCTCCCCTTTGTCGATAACGGCGAGGAAACCGCGGTCAACCAGGAGGCAGAGGCGGCAAATCTCCTTGCCCAGGGCATGGAGGCATATAATACAGGAAATTATTACGATGCTCTGCAGGCCTTCAACGAGATCCTTGATCAATATCCGTTCAGTCCCCAGGCCATAGAGGCCGAACTGAGGGCCGCGGACTGCCATTATTATCGCGGGGAATATATCGAGGCCAAAACCCTGTATCAGGAATTCGAAGAACGTCATCCCACCAACAGATATATGCCCTATGTCATGTTTCAAATCGGGATGTGTGATTTCAAACGCACGGACCGGATAGACCGTGATATTTCCGGCGCCCAGGATGCAATCAACGACTTTTCCAAGCTGTTGCGTTCTTTCCCGGATTCACCCTACACCAGGGAAGCAAAAGCCCACATAGCCGCGGCAAAAGAATTTCTGGTGAACCATGAATACTTTGTCGCTGTTTTTTATGTTCGGACCGAACAGTATAAACAGGCAGAACACCGTCTCAAATATCTCCTGAAAATGTATCCCGACTCGGCCATTGCCCCCAAGGCCAAGGCCCTGCTTGCCCGGCTGGAAGCGGGGAACCCACCGAAATGGGGATTACGACGCTGGCTGCCTGATCTGCATATGCCCGCCCTCAAGTTCTGGGAATCGGACAAGGATAAGGTCACGGGAAAAAATAATTAACCCGGCCATTCAGACCGTGGTGACAACGTCCTCGTCCGGGAGCTGGTCAAAGGAAACATGCATGGCCCTGACCGGACAGCCGGTTACACACAGGCCGCAACCGGTACATTTTTCAGGATCGAAACGAACTTCCATTGTCGGCCGTTCAACGTAGAGGGCCCCGACCGGACAGATACCCGTACAGGCGCCGCACTGAAAACATTTGCGTTCATCCCGTCCGATCTTGGCCGCCAGACGTTCCGCACGCACACCAAGCCCCTTGAGATAGGCCAGCGCCTCCCGCACATTCTCCTTATTGCCCTTCAGCTCAAGGATCATTATTCCATCACGCTGCGGACGAATATCCGCCTTGAGGATATTAAATTCCACGTCATACTGTTTCACCAGTTGATAGATAATGGGCTGGTCTGAAGTCTCCTTGGGGTAACGTAAAAAATAAATTCGCGTATACATATTTTGTTCTCTTTCGATTTTCCAAGTAATAGATAATGAACTAAGTGCCCAGCCATTGGTGAATCCTCTGCAGGAGAACATCCGGCTCCGCCTCGGTATTCAGCAGGAGCAGCTGGTCCGGGGCCAGCTCATCGGGTGGTTCAAAACTCTCCTTCTGCCTGAGATAAATCTCCCAACGGCCGTCGGACACCGCCTGCGGGTCACGGGCACGCATTGCAAGGCGCCGCTTGACCTCGGTATCGGAGCATGAACAGAGAATAAAGCGAACCAGTGCCTTTTCCCGCCGTCCACAGGCAAGCACGGCCGCCCGGTCACGGCGCCGGCTGTACGAACCATCAAGGACCACCCCCTTTCCCCTGCCCAAACCGTCTGTTGCCCGCGCCAGCATTGCCGCATAGGTGCGCTCGGTAAAGGCCGGGCTGTAAATGCCCTGGTCCAGGGCTTCCGATTGGCGGCAGGTGGCCTCGATGCCGGCCAGTTC
>JALVAI010000199.1 GCA_027011235.1 Desulfobulbaceae bacterium | reverse complement strand
ATCCTTGGCCGCAAGCAGCATACCCTGTGACGTCACACCCATCAGCTTTGCCGGTTTCAGATTGGCAACAATGATGACTTTTTTCCCCACCAGCTCTTCGGGTTGATAAAACCTGGCAATACCGGCAACAACCGTCCGTTCCTCCGGCGCCTTGAGTGTCAATTCAAGAAGTTTGTCCGCCTTTTTAATCTTCTTGGCCGCAATAATCTCCGCCACCCGCAAATCGACCTTGCCGAACTGATCAAAGGTAATCAACCCCTCCATGGTGCCGGCAGATTTTTCCTTCTTTTTGTCCTGCCCTTTTTTCTGCTTGCCACCGCCACTTTTTTTCTTCTGCTCTTGTTTTTTACCGGTATCCAGGCGGGGAAAGAGCTGCGGTCCCTTTGTTACCCCGGTTCCCGGCGCCAGCACTCCCCAGCGGCCGGCGGTTGCCAGGGTAGCCGTGGCCATGGCCTCTTGCAGCCCCAGGGCCGCGGCCATCTTGTCAGCGGCCCGCGGCATGACCGGCCGCACTACAAGGGCTATCAGGCGCAGACTTTCCGCCAGGAAATAAAGCACTGTATCAAGCCGTTTTTTTTCACCCGGATCAGCGGCCAGCTCCCAGGGCGCATTGGTCACAATATAGCGGTTCAGCTCTCCGATAACCTCCCACACTTCCTGCAATCCCTTGTGAAAGGCAAAGCCATCCATGGCCGACTGGTATGCGGCAACCATTGCCTCCATGGAAGCGATCAGGGCCCGATCCTCATCGGTGACGGCCCCCTCATCCACGGCCGGCACCCTGCCGGCTGCATATTTTCCAATCATGGTCAGGGTCCGGGAAAAGAGATTGCCCAGGTCATTGGCCAGGTCGGAATTTCGACGGCCAACAATGGCCTCGCTGGAAAAGGAGGAGTCAAGACCAAAGCTCATCTCCCGCAAGAGAAAATAACGGACCGTATCAACACCGTATTCCTGCACCAGCTCAGCCGGCCTGATCACATTGCCTATGGATTTGGACATCTTGGTCTCATCCACATTCCAGTAGCCATGCACATGCAGACGTTTATAGGGCGTCAGCCCCATGGCCAGGATCATGGTCGGCCAGTAGATGGCATGGGGCTTAAGGATATCCTTGGCAATAACATGTTCGGCTGCTGACCAGTAGTTGTCAAAATCCGGTCCGTCCGGATAACCGATACCGGTCAGGTAGTTGATCAGGGCATCGAACCAGACATAGGTGACAAACTTTTCATCAAAGGGCAGAGGAATACCCCAGGTCAACCGCGTGGTCGGCCTGGATATACACAGGTCTTCCAGGGGCTCGCCAAGAAAGGAAAGCACCTCGTTCCGATACCGCTCCGGAGTGATAAACTCGGGATTTTCCCTGATGTGCTCGATCAATTGGTCCTGATACCTGGACATGCGAAAGAAATAATTCTGCTCACTGATCTCTTCGGGAACGGTCAGGTGGTCGGGACATTTTCCGTCGACCAGCTCCTTTTCCGTGAGAAAACGCTCGCACCCCTTGCAATAATGGCCTGAATACTCTGAAAAATAGATGTCTCCCTGGTCATGAACCTTCTGCAAAATTTCCTGCACCACCCGTATATGTTCGGGATCGGTGGTGCGAATAAAATTATCCGGCACAACATCGAGCAGGGGCCAGGTCTCCTGAAAGGCCGCCGATATGCGATCAACATACTCGCGGGGACTGCATCCCTGTTCCTCGGCCGCCTGAACGATTTTTTCACCGTGTTCATCGGTCCCGGTCTGAAATCGGACGTCATCACCGCAGAGCCTGCGGAAACGGCTGTAGGTATCAGCGACAATAGTTGTGTAGGCATGCCCGAGATGGGGCATGGCATTAACATAATAAATTGGTGTTGTGATATAGGTTGTCATTTCAGGCTGTTTTTTTCCCGCCACTGTTTTTTTGTTTTGACCGGCGCTCTCCCCTTTTTCGGGCTGTTTTGCTTTTTTTCCTGTTTTTCCGTTGCCGCTGCGGCTTTTTGGGTACCGGCTGCGCGGCCCGCCACTCCTCTTCCCTCAGGGTACGGTCTTCGCCATCGTCCCCGACAACAACCAGTTCACCCTGCAGGGGAAGCTGTCGGACCACTCGATAGGTCCGGCCATCAAAGGATATGGAACGACCGACCTTGGGCATCCCCTTCTTCATGGTGCGATAACTGTCATACTCGTAGGTGAGACAGCAGAGCAGCCGGTTACACACCCCGGAAATCTTGGTGGGATTCAGGGGCAGGTCCTGGGCCTTGGCCATCTTGATGGAAACGGAATCAAACCGCTTCAAAAATGCGGTGCAGCACAGCTCGCGACCGCAGGCCCCAAGGCCGCCGATCATCTGCGTCTCATGGCGAACCCCTATCTGCCGCATTTCCACCCGGGTACGGAATTCCTGCACCAGCCGTTTGACCAGTTCCCGAAAATCCACCCGGCTGTCAGCGGTAAAATAGAAGATAATCTTGGAACCGTTAAAAAACCGTTCCACCCGGACCAGATTCATCGGCAACTGCAAGGCGGTTATCTCCTCCTGGCAGATATCATAGGCCTCGCGCTCCAGAATCGGCAACCGGGCGTATTTTTCCTCTTCTTCCC
>JALVAI010000198.1 GCA_027011235.1 Desulfobulbaceae bacterium | reverse complement strand
ACCCCTCATGTACTGGACCGGAACAAATCCGCTCACCGGCCGCTCCTGTTTTGTTGAACGGAGTTTTCAGGGCCGGGAACAGCAAAAAAGGGCGCTGCTGGCAAAAAAGATCAGGCGGCATAAGGTATCCCGACCGCACAGACTGTAAACAGTCCATGACGTGATGAACTCGTAAAAAGTCCAGACAATGCTTAAAGATGGCTAAGTAAAAACACAGATATACAGGTAAGCGAAGCGAAGCGTAGACTCCGAGGAGTAGTGTTCTGTGGCGGGTCTTGACTATACATGTAGTATGCCAACGAATCGCCACAGGACACACGACGCAGTAGATCGAAGTTTTTACGACGCCATCAAACATGAATCTACGACCGGGCAATCGATCAACGGTAAAATGTCCCCTTTCTCCTGTAAAGGGAATTTTCTGTCCCCTTGTTTCTTTCTGGCAGATAATTTGACAAAAGGGTCATTTTTGCCGTGAAATTTTTCCCTGATGCGGTATGAAAGGCGGGGACTCTATCAATAGGGTGTTCTTTATTTCATTCAACTACATTTTGGAGGTATCAGACGTGAAAATGCATCACAAACTGCTTACACTCATCGCAACGGCGGCGTTTACCACCGGCATGACCGTTGGCGCCATGGCCGCACAACCCATTAAAATCGGGGTCGCCGGCGCCCACAGTGGTGACCTGGCCTCCTATGGCCTGCCCACGGTAAAGGCGGCTGAACTGGTGGTCAAGGACATCAATGCCAAGGGCGGTATCAATGGCGCCAAGGTTGAGCTGCTGGTGGAAGATGATGTCTGCAAGCCGGAAGTGGCGACCAACACGGCGACAAAACTGGTCAGTGAAGGGGTAAACGTGGTCATCGGCCATATCTGTTCAGGCGCAACCAAGGCAGCGCTGCCCATCTATCGCGATGCCGGCGTTATCGTCATGTCCCCGTCCGCCACCAATCCAGCCCTGACCCAGAGTGGAGAGTATCCCAATTTTTACCGCACCATTGCCTCTGATGACGCCCAGGCCAGGACCGAGGTTGATTTTGCGCTCAACACCTTAAAACTGAAAAAAATCGCCGTAATCCATGATAAAGGCGATTATGGCAAAGGCCTGGCTGAATTTGCCAAAAAATTCATCGAGGATTCCGGCAAGGCCAAGGTTGTTCTCTTTGAAGGGGTAACCCCGGGCGCTGTCGATTATTCCGCGGTTGTCCAGAAAATCAAACGTTCAGGGGCTGACGGCGTCATATTTGGCGGCTATCATCCCGAGGCCTCCAAGATCGTTGGCCAGATGCGGAAAAAACGCATGAAAACCGTCTTTATTTCCGATGACGGCGTCAAGGACGATACCTTTATCAAGGTTGCCGGTAAAAATGCCGAAGGCGTTTACGCAACCGGCCCGGCGGATGTTTCCAGCAACCCGTTAACCAAGGAATATCACGATAAATACGCAAAAACCTACAAAGGTTCAGAACCCGGCGCATTTTTTGACAATGCAGTTGCCGCTGCCCTGGCCCTGACCAATGCCCTGGCCAAGGCTGGTTCCACTGATCCGGCCGCCATTGCCAAGGTTCTGCATACCGATGATGTTGCCACGCCTTTTGGCAAGATTCATTTTGACAAAAGAGGCGATGCCACCGGTGTTGGCTTCTCCATGTACCAGGTAAAAAACGGTAAATACGTTCAGATCAATTAATTTCGGTCCCTGTAAACGGTCGTGCCTGGTTGCAACGGTTTTTTCTGCGGAAAATTTTGGATACCATTAGTGCCTTACTCCTGAATTTCTGTAATAAAAAAACAGGTAAACGTAGACTCCGGGAAATTTTCAGGATTAAGAAGTTATTATATCGGGACATTATCTGGTTATTTTGCATGCGCATCATAAATGTTGCACATGCTTGTAGGGGCGAATTTATTCGCCTGAGAAAAGCGTCATTTTATTTGGAATGCCTTCACCAAGGCGACTGAGGTCGCCCCTACGGACATGAATTGTGGGCAAAGCCCACGTTAGTCTTCCGATTATCTTTGCCCCGGCCTGGAGTTAAATCCGCATGCCGGATTCCACCGGAAGACGGAATCCGGCATCGAGGCAACCGGGCAGGACCTGGCCAAAAAATCGCCAAAAACGACAAAATTACACCGGAGGCACAACCACCGGCAGGACAGACAGGGCAGACATCCGGTCCAGAGTTCCTGGTACCGGATTTTTTTTGGGAGGCACGGAAAACCGGCCCTTGGTCAATGTCATTTTTTCCTGTTCATTGACGGTATATAATTTTCGGCGGAGACTATGGATTATTTTACTGAACTCTTTTTCAGCGGTCTGACCAGGGGATCAATTTACGCCCTGATCGCCCTTGGCTATACCATGGTGTACGGCATTATCGGCCTGATCAACTTCGCCCATGGCGAAATCTACATGATCGGCGCCTTTACCGCTCTTATCACCTCCACCATTCTCAACATCTACGGCTTTCCCCTGCCGGCGATCATCATCCTCACCATCCTGGCTTCGGCTGTCTGGGCCTCGGCCTACGGGTACACGGTGGAAAAACTTGCCTACCAGCCGCTGCGCAATGCGCCCCGGCTTTCGCCGCTTATCTCC